>NZ_BCWK01000004.1:0-255528 GCF_001592165.1 Caldimonas taiwanensis NBRC 104434 | reverse complement strand
TCTCGGTGGGTCCTTGGCGGCGCTTGGCCGCCTTGACGCTCGATGCCCAGCGGTTCGTAGGCTCGGTGGGGCGGCCGATGGGATCGATGGCATCGGCCGCACGTCTTTGGATCCGCGCATCCCCCTCCTGACATTTCCCTTGATCTGGCGCCGGCAGCGCGGCTGCCAGGCCGCCGTTCGTTGGCCACACCACCGCACCCCGACGTCGCACCTGCGATCGAGTTGGCTGGTGTGCGATGCGGCACGACCCGTGCCGCGCCGGTGTGCTGCGGTGTTGGAGGGCTCGGCCCCCTTCGTCTGGGCGGAGTGTGGACCGTGGACGTGGTGCGGTGGGCTGGTTGCTGAAAATTTGTGCAGCCCAGCCAGAGGGCCGATGGATACGGGGCTGTCGCAAGGCATCCCCGGCGTTTTCACAGAGCTATCCACAGGATCTGTGGATCACCGTCGGCCTTGGAGGCAACGGCCAGGCGGATGTGATCTGGCCTGCCCGGAGGGACTCGAACCCCCGACCTGCTGCTTAGAAGGCAGCTGCTCTATCCAGTTGAGCTACGGGCAGATGCTTGGGATTCTACGTGGCGCGCAAGGTGCGTCA
Source organism: Caldimonas taiwanensis NBRC 104434 (assembly GCF_001592165.1). Taxonomy (NCBI): domain Bacteria; kingdom Pseudomonadati; phylum Pseudomonadota; class Betaproteobacteria; order Burkholderiales; family Sphaerotilaceae; genus Caldimonas; species Caldimonas taiwanensis. The sequence goes on along the minus strand of NZ_BCWK01000004.1, from coordinate 254,936 downwards.
GTGGTCGTAAACGGTGTCGAGTGAGCGGAAGCCCTTGATCTCGATCGGGTTGCCGGAAGGGTCGCGAAAGAACATGGTCCATTGCTCGCCGGGTTCGCCTTCGAACCGCACTTGGGGTTCGAGCACGAATTCGACGCCGGCAGCGCGCAGGCGCTCGGCCAAGGCTTGCCAGTCGGGCAGCTCCAAGACCACGCCCAGGTGTGGCATGGGCACCAGATGCGAGCCGACACGGCCAGTGTTGGTGGTGGTAAAGGGCTTGCCCAGATGCAGCGAGATCTGGTGGCCGAAAAAGTCGAAATCGACCCAGGTGTCGGTGCTGCGGCCTTCCCGGCATCCCAGCACCCCGGCGTAAAAGCGCCGTGCGGCGTCGAGGTCGTGTACGTGGTAGGCAAGATGGAAGAGGCTGCGCATGGCCAGGAGGGTCAGGAGGGCAGGGGCGTCACGCAGGGACGGCTCTCGATGGATCAATGACGGCGGTATTGCTCGGCACCAAACAGCACTTCGCGGGCTTTGTCGTCGGTGATGGGCTTGCGCCGCTCGGCCAGCACTTCCACGCCGCGCTGCACGGCCGGTCGAGCGGCGATCTCGTCGAACCAGCCTTTCAGGTGGGGATAGTCGTTCCAGTCAATGCCTTGGTTTTTCCACGAACGCAGCCAAGGAAAAATGGCGATGTCGGCAATGCTGTACTCGGGCCCGCCGATGTAGCGGCTGTTGGCCAAGCGCTTGTCCATGACGGCGTACAGACGCCGGGCTTCGTTGGTGTAGCGTTCGATGGCGTAGTCGATTCTCTGCGGCGCATAGAGGCGGAAATGATGAGCCTGCCCCAGCATCGGACCCACCCCGCCCATTTGGAACATGAGCCACTGCAGGACTTCGTATTTGCCCCGCGTGTCGGCGGGCAGGAAGCGTCCGGTCTTGCCTGCCAGGTACAGCAGGATGGCGCCGGATTCGAACAGCGAGATGGGCCGCCCGTCGGGGCCGTCGGGGTCGATGATCGCCGGGATTTTGTTGTTGGGGCTGATGGCCAGGAATTCGGGCTTGAACTGATCGCCAGCGCCGATGTCGATGGGCACGACTTTGTAGGGCAGCCCACACTCTTCGAGCATGATGTGAACTTTGTGTCCGTTGGGCGTGGCCCAGGAATACACCTCGATCATGGACAGACCTCCGTCGGCGACATGGGTTGCTCGTGCAAGAGCTGCCAATCTAGCCGATCTGGGCATGTCGTGTGACGGCGTGCCCAGAAAAACGCCCGCACTCGGGCGGGCGTCACTGGCAGGGGCATGCTCAGAGGGGTCACGCCGCGTGCCGACCGAGCTCCCACTTGGCGATGGCGTTGCGATGGACCTCGTCCGGGCCATCGGCAAAGCGCAGCGTGCGGGCATGGGCATAGAAGTTGGCCAGCGGAAAGTCTTGGCACATGCCTGCCCCACCGTGCACCTGCATGGCCCAGTCGATGACCTTGCAGGCCATGCTGGGCGCGACGACCTTGATCATGGCGATTTCCAGCTTGGCGGTCTTGTTGCCAGCCACATCCATCATCCAGGCGGCTTTCATGGTCAGTAGCCGGGCTTGTTCGATCATGCACCGGGCCTCGGCGATGCGCTCCTGGGTGACGGTCTGTTGGGCGATCGTCTTGCCGAAGGCCACGCGCGTGGAGGCGCGCTTGCACATCAGTTCCAGCGCACGCTCGGCCAGGCCGATGAGGCGCATGCAGTGGTGAATGCGTCCAGGGCCCAGGCGTCCTTGTGCGATCTCGAAGCCTCGACCCTCGCCGAGCAGGATGTTGCTGGCAGGTACACGCACGTTTTCGAACAGCACCTCCATGTGGCCATGGGGAGCGTCGTCGTAACCCATCACATGCAAGGGCCTGAGCACCTTGATGCCCGGGGTGTCGGCCGGCACCAAGATCATCGACTGCTGGTTGTGCTTGGGGGCCGTCGGGTCGGTTTTGCCCATGAAGATGTAGAGCTTGCAACGCGGATCACCGGCGCCCGAGGTCCACCACTTGCGGCCATTGATGACGTATTCATCTCCTTGGCGCTCGATGCGCGATTCGATGTTGGTGGCGTCGGAGGAGGCGACCGCGGGTTCGGTCATGGCAAATGCGCTGCGAATCTTGCCCTCCAGCAGCGGTTCGAGCCATTGCTTCTTCTGCTCGGGCGTGCCGTAACGCACCAGGGTTTCCATGTTGCCGGTATCGGGGGCCGAGCAGTTGAAGACCTCGCTGGCCCAAGGCACGCGCCCCATGATTTCTGCCAGCGGCGCGTATTCCTGGTTGAGCAGGCCGGCGCCGTATTCGCTTTCCGGCAGGAACAGATTCCACAGACCGGCCGCACGTGCTTTGACTTTGAGTTCTTCGATGAGCTGCAGGGGCGTCCAGCGCTTGCCGGCAGCAGTGTTGGCAGCCAACTCCTCGTCGTAGCGAGCCTCGGCAGGGTAGATGTGTTCATCCATGAAGGCCAGCAGCTTCTCGCGCAGGGCCTGGGTTTTGGGGGTGTATGCGAAGTCCATGGTGTCTCCGTCGGTGGATGTCGATGCTCAGCCGCGCATGGCGAAGCGCCAGCCCATTTCGGCCAAGGGGCGAGCGCCCGCGGCGGCCTGCCGGGCTTGCGCGCTCGAAGCCGTGCCATCGACCACCCGCTTGGCGATGCCTTGCAGGATGGCGGCGATGCGGAACAGGTTGTAGGCCAGGTAGAAGTTCCAGTCGGCCATCACGGCGTCGGGGTCGGTGCGGCCGGTACGCTCGCAGTAGCGGCGCACGTAGTCTTTTTCGCTGGGCAGGCCCAAGGCCGCCAGATCCAGGCCGCCGATGCCTCGAAACGCCCCCGGCGGGATGTGCCAGGACATGCAGTGGTAACTGAAATCGGCCAGCGGATGGCCGATGGTGGACAGCTCCCAGTCCAGCACGGCCAGCACGCGGGGCTCGCTGGGATGGAAGATGAGGTTGTCCAGGCGGTAGTCGCCGTGCACGATCGACATCTGGGCGTCGTCGCGGGCGCTGTGCGGGATATGGGCCGGCAGCCATTCGATGAGCCGGTCCATCGCCTCGATCGGCTCGGTGATGGAGGCTTGATATTGCTTGGTCCAGCGAGCGATCTGACGCTCGAAGTAGTTGCCGGGCTTGCCGTAATCGGCCAAGCCGAGCCGTTGAAAGTCCACGCAGTGCAGCGCGGCGATCACGCGGTTCATCTCATCGTAGATGGCCCCCCGTTCGGCAGCGGACAGCGCCGGCAGCGATTGGTCCCAGAAGACACGGCCTTCCACGTACTCCATGATGTAGAAGGCCCGGCCGATGACGGATTCATCGTCGCACAGCACGTGCATGCGTGCCACGGGCACGTCGGTGCCATACAAGGCGCGCATCACGGTGAACTCGCGTTCGATCGCATGGGCCGAGGGCAGCAATTTGGCCACCGGCCCCGGTTTGGCGCGCATGACATAGTGGCGCGTGGGCGTGGTGAGTTTGTAGGTGGGGTTCGACTGCCCCCCCTTGAACTGCTCGACGCTCAGGGGGCCGGAAAAGTCTGGCAGATGGGCGCGGAGGTAGGCTTCGAGGGCAGCGACGTCGAAACGATGCTGCTCGGCCACGGGTCGGGTTCCGGTGTTGGCTTCCATCAGGCGTTCCTGTCGAGGTCCGATTCGAGCCGGCCGCCAGATGGGGCTCGGCCGGCTGCTAGCGTTCGGCGATGGCCATCAGCTTTTCGCGCGACAGCACGATCAATCGCGTGGGCTCGATGCGAACGGCGCCCTCGCGTTCCAGGGCTTTGAGCTCTTGGTTGACCCGTTGCCGCGAGGCACCAAGCAGTTGGGCCAGATCCTCTTGGGCGAGCTGCAAGCCGATGCGAATCTCGTGCTCGCCCTGGGGGACGCCATAGGTGCGCACCAGCAGCAGGAGCTGCTTGGCCAGACGCGCGGCCAGCGGCAGGGTGTTGAGGTCTTCGACGATATTGAACATCAGGCGCAGGCGCCGACAGTTCAGTCGCAGCAAGGCGTCGTACAACTCCACATGCTGCGACAGCAGTTCCTTGAAGTCGGGCTTGCGCACCACGAGCAAGGTCGTGTCGCCATGCGCGTGGGCATCGTGCGTGCGTGGCAGTCCATCGAAGAGCGCGATGTCGCCGAACCATACACCGGGCTCCACATAGGTGAGGGTGACCTGCTTGCCCGACAGCGATACCGAACTCACGCGCACCGCTCCCTTGGCCACGCCAATCCATTCGCTGGCCGGTTCGCCGCGTGAGGACAGCAAGGTCCCATCGCTCAAGCGGCGCACCGAGGCGCGGGACAAGATGGCCTGGCGCAGAGCGGGAGAAAGCTTGGAGAACCAAGGGCCGGACTCGATGGTGTTGCGTTCGGCGATTGTAAGAATGGGGCTGTGCATGTTTTGTCGCTGACGTGACAGAACGGCGGTCGATGCTGCCCCTATTGTCCATGCACCGATGCCCGAGGAGACAAACCATGGTTGAAAGCCCCATGAAGACCCCATCGATCGACGACCTGCCCTCGCTCAGGGATCGCGTGAGTGAAGCCGAGTGGCGCACCCGCGTGGACCTGGCTGCGGCCTACCGCCTGGTGGCCCTGTTCGGCTGGGACGATCTCGTCTTTACTCATATCACGGCGCGCGTGCCGGGAGCCGACGATCAGTTCCTGATCAACCCTTATGGCTTGCTGTTCGAGGAGATCACGGCATCCAGCCTGGTGCGGGTCGATCTGTCTGGTCGCAAACTCGATGACACGCCGTTCGAGATCAACCCGGCAGGTTTCACCATCCACAGTGCCATTCACGCGGCCCGCCATGACGCGCATTGTGTGCTGCATACCCATTCCCTCAACGGGATTGCCGTCTCCGCTCAGAAGCAGGGGATATTGCCGCTGTCGCAACAGTCGATCTTCGTGCTCGGCAGTTTGGGCTATCACGACTACGAGGGCGTGGCCTTGCGCGAGGAGGAAAAGCCGAGGCTCGTGCGGGACCTGGGCGACAACACCTATTTGATGCTGCGCAACCACGGCCTCTTGACGGTCGGGCCGACGGTGGCCGACGCGTTCTTGGCGATGTACCTGTTCGAGACGGTGTGCACGATCCAGGTTCGTGCACTGGCCGGTGGGGGCGAATTGGTGACGGTCGATCCGCAGATCATTCGCACGTCGGCGCAGCAAGCGCGGCAAGTCACGCGGGGGCAGGGCGCCGGGGCGCTGGCTTGGCCCGGCTTGTTGCGGCGGCTGGATCGGCGCAACCCCGGTTATGCGCGCTGAGCGTCGGCGTCCAGACGCAGGTACTGAGCAAGCAGCTTTTCCATCGTGGTCAGTCGCTCGTCTGCGTGCAGCCAGCGCGTGGGGGCCAAATTGATGGCGCGCACGACCAGGTCGTCTTCCCCCACGTCCAGGATATTGATGCAGGCCGGGGCTTGCTCCAGGCGGCCCAGAAAGCAGCGTCGCCCCGCCAGGGCATACGACAGCAGCCCGCGGTTGACGGCACCGTGCAAGACCAACAGAGCTTGGTCCCAGCTTGGGTCGTCCAGGATGGCCTGGAAGGCGGGCAGGATGCGGTCGAGCATTTCGCCGACCGACTCGCCACCGAGAAAGCGTGCGGACTCGTCGGTCACGCCTTGAAAGGCGCCCAGGAAGGCGTCGCGCACGCGCTCGCGCGGGATGTCGGCCAAGCGGCCTGGGCGGATCTCTTGCAACGCCTCGTCGATGGCGATGGGCAGCTGCTGTCCGCCTGCTCGCAGGACACGCTCGGCCGTCTCCACGGTGCGCGGCAACCCGCTGGCCCAGACGCGATCGAAGCGCACGCCGGTTTGGCCAAACAGCGTGCCGGCCGCATCGGCCTGCATACGGCCTGCGGCATTGAGCGCCACGGTGTCTGGCGGCACCGGGGTGCCGTCGGGCAGGAAGTAGTCGACCGACCCATGGCGCATGAGATACAGGCGCCTGCGGCGGGGCAGGCGCGACGTCATGGCCGGCTCCAGACCGTCCATGCGCACGGCTCAGCCGAAGCGCGCAGGGCGCTTGTCGAAGAAGGCGGCAATGCCCTCTCGGGCGTTGGGGTGCAGCAGGTTGTCGACAAAGTTGTCCCGTTCGGCGTCGAGTTGCTGGGGCAGGGTGCGTGAGGGCCAGAGGTTCAGCAGTTCCTTGCTGCTGGCCAGTGCATTGGGCGCCATCTCGGCCAGGCGTCCTGCCAGGGCCAGAGCTTCGGACAATGCGCGGCCCTTGTCTGTCACCCGGTTGACAAGGCCCAGGCCATGCAGGCGTTCGGCCGTCACCGGCTCACACAGCCACAGCAGCTCGGTGACCATGGGCCGCGGCAGCATTTGCATCAAGTGCCAGGTTGCTCCGCCGTCCGGCGAGAGGCCGATGCGGTTGTAGGCCAAGGTGAAGCGGGCCTCGCGTGAGGCGACGATCAGGTCGCAGGCCAAGGCCAGGGAGCATCCGCCGCCGGCGGCCACGCCTTCGACGGCGGCGATCACCGGTTTGGGAAACGTGCGGATCGCCTCGATCCAGCGATGAAACCGTTCGAGTCGCGCGGTCTGAACCTCGGGGCCGAGCTGGGCATTGCGCTGCAACTGTTGCAGATTGCCCCCGGCGCAGAACGTCCCGGCTGCACCGGTGATCACGACGTTACGCACCTCGTCGGACGACTCGGCCACGTTCAGAGCCTCGACGCCAGCGGCGGTGATTTCCTCCGACAGCGCATTGCGTGTCTGCGGGTCGCTGAGGGTGAGCACCAAGGTGCGGTCGATGCGTTCGGTGAGAAGTTCGCTGGCCATGGGCGGTCTCGCACTGCGTCTGTAGATCGGTGGGATTCATTGTGCACGAGCCTGTCATGCAGCGTCTGGGCGGCTTGCGGGCCCAGGCAAGCCGTTGGAGAGCGATCCACGTCAGGCCAACCACGGCAAGCACCGGTGGGCAGCGGCGCACGGCCAATGTCGATGGCCATGGCCGGCATGCTAGAGTTTGTGCACTTGCGTGATGACCGCCGCATGCACGATCGCTCCATCCGTCACCGACGCCCCTTTTGGTATGCCTGGTGCTTGGCCCTGCTGGCCACGCACGGCGGTGTTCACGCCCTGGGCTTCGGGCAAGCCAGCCACCAGGTGGTGCTGGGGCAAGCGCTCGATTTCACGGCCGAGGTGCGTATCGAACCCGAGGAGGTGGCCGAAGCCGATTGTCTGCGCGCCGAGGTGTCGTTTGGGGAGGTGCGTCTGGGTGGCAGCCAGGTGCGCACGCAATGGGACTCGGCAAAGGATGCAGTCGGCTCGCCTTCGCGCCGCATCGTGCGAGTGAGCACGCAATCGCCGGTCAGCGAGCCCATCGTCACCGTGGACATCACGGTGGGCTGTAAGACCAGGTTGTCTCGGCAGTTCGTGGTTTTCGCCGATCCTCCGGCCGTGCAGTCCTCACCCCAGGCCGCTGCGGCACCGGCGGTCACTCGCCCATCGACGGGGCCGGCGACGGCAGCGCCGCCGGCGGCCGCCGCGCCGTCTTCGGTCGGCAGGATGTCGGCGCAGTCTTCCGCTGCGGCCGATGCCAGACCGCAAGGGCGCAGGTCTCGCGATCGGGCAGACGCGCGCGGAGCCTCGCGCTCCCGAAGTGCGCCTGCGGTGACCGCGCCAGCCCCGCGGTCGGCCGCGCGGTCGGCTCCAGCGCGGGGCGCTGCGGTCGAACAGCCGCGACTCAGGCTGGACCCGATCGATGCCGAGCTGTTCAGCACGCCCAAGTTGCAGCTGTCGACCGTCTTGGGTCAGGCCGATGCGGTCCGCGACGAAGACCGGCAAGCCGCCGCTGCATTGTGGCGGGCGCTGAGCACCACGCCGGAGCAGGCTGCGCAGGAAGCGCAGCGGCTGCGCCAGCTGGAGCAGAGTCTGGAGGCCTTGCGCCAGGAATCTGCGGCCACACGGCAGGCGCTGGAGGGCTTGCAAGCCAGCCTGCGGCAAGCGCAGGCCGAGCGGTATGCCAACCCTCTGGTGTATGCCTTGCTGGTGTTGTGCGTGGCGCTGGCCGCAGGGATGGTGTGGATGGCGCGACGACGCAGCCCAGCTCCTGGCGCTTGGTGGCGCCCTTCGGCCTTGGGCAGCCTGCAGGCCGATCCGGGGGGCGGTGCGTCGGTTGGTGCAGCGCTCGGTGAGCCGTCCAGCCGCGCGACGGCGGCCGTCGGGGAGGCGCCTCCTGGGGCCACACCGTCGCAGGCGATCACGAGCCCGCCCTTGGTGGTTGCCGAGCCGTCGGGGCCTGCGTCGCCACAGGCGGTCGTGCGTGAGCCGGCGGCCGCGGCGGTGGCGACGGCACCGGTGCCGCCGTCCGTGCATGGGGATGCCGACCCAGGGAAAGTGGCGGTGGAAGAACTCATCGACCTGGAGCAGCAGGCCGAGTTTTTCATCGTCCTTGGCCAGGACGAGTCGGCCATCGAGTTGCTGCGCGGCCACCTGCGCGAGCACCGCGATCCCAGTCCCATGCCTTACATGAAGCTGCTGGAAATCTACAAGCGTCGCGGTGAGCGCCAGGCCTATGACGAGGTTCGCGAGGAGTTCAACCGACGGTTCAATGCCTACGCCCCTGCTTGGGAGGAGGGCTTGGGGGCGGGGCGCTCGCTGGAAGAGTACCCGACGGTGATCGACCGGCTGCAAGCCCTGTGGGAAACGCCGGTCAGGGCGATCGAGGTTTTGCAGGCCTCCTTGCTTCGAGGCGACGCGGGTTCGAAAGGCTTCGATTTGCCGGCGTACCGCGAGTTGTTGATGCTCTACGGCATCGCACGCGAGCGTGTGCAACTCGAGTCCACCGGAGAGCTCGTGGACGTGCTGCTGCCTCTGGATGAGCCGCAAGAGCCCTACGGGAGCCGATTGGAGCCCAGCGCCAACGGACACACGGGGGGCCGCTCACCTGCCCAGGCCGCGCAGGAGGCGGCCGTCGACCTGCATCTGGACCTTGCAGAGGCGGCGGCGCCAGCGAGCGCAGACAGGGGCCAGGAGACGGACGCCCCGGCCGATTCACGGCTCATCGAGTTCGAGCCCATCGACGTTCCAGCGCCCGATCCTGAGGACCGGGGGCGTTCCGGCTGAGCCGCGCGGCAGGCGCCGCGGCTCTTTGGTGTTCACAGCTTGGCCAGCCGCTCCAGGGCTTGTTGCAGCGTGTCGTCGCGCTTGGCAAAGCAAAAGCGTGCGAGCTTGCGGTCCGTGCCATCATGGTAGAACACCGACAGCGGGATCGCCGCCACGCCCACCTCGGTGGTGAGCCAGCGACAAAAGGCGGGCTCCGCGAGGTCACTGACGGCGCTGTAGTCCACGCATTGGAAATAGCTGCCCTCGGAGGGCAACAACCGCAGGCGGGTTCCAGCCAGCCCATCGCGGAACAGATCGCGCTTGCGCTGGTAGAACGCGGGCAGTTCGAGGTAGGGGGCGGGGTCGGCCATGTAGGCGGCCAGCGCGTGCTGCATCGGGGTGTTCACGGTGAACACGTTGAACTGATGCACTTTGCGGAACTCGGCCATCAAAGGCGCTGGGGCGACCACGTAACCCACCTTCCAGCCGGTCACATGGTAGGTCTTGCCGAAGCTGGAGACGATGAAGCTGCGCTCGGCCAGGCCCGGGTGGCGCGCGACGCTTTCGTGTTGCCGCCCGTCGAACACCATGTGCTCGTAAACCTCGTCGCTGATGACCACGATCGGGGTTGGGCGCAGCAGCTCGGCCAGCGCCTGCATGTCCTCGGCCGCCCAGACCGTGGCGCTGGGATTGTGGGGGGTGTTGAGGATGAGCGCGCGTGTGCGTGGCGTGATGGCTGCGGCGATGCGCTCGATGTCGGGTCGGAAATCGCCGACCTGCCCGCAGCGACCCAAGGGGACGAAGACGGCTTTGCCGCCGGCCAGCTCGATGTTGGGCTCGTAGCTGTCATAACAGGGTTCGAGCACGATCACTTCGTCGCCCGGATGTACCACGGCCAGGATGGCCGTCAGGATGGCCTGCGTGGCGCCGGCCGTCACGGTGATTTCGCTGCCCGGATCGTACGTGCGACCGTAGAGGGTCTGGATCTTGGTGGCGATGGCCTCGCGCAGCGCAGGCACCCCAGCCATCGGCGGATACTGGTTGTGGCCGGCACGCATGGCGGCATTGACCGCATCGAGCAGCCGTGGGTCGCAATCAAAATCGGGGAAACCTTGGCCGAGATTGACGGCACCATGCTCCTGAGCGAGGGCCGACATCACGGTGAAAATGGTGGTGCCGACTTTGGGCAGCCGACTCGTGAGTTGGGCAATGGCGTTCATGGGCGGGTTCAAAGCTCGTACGAACTGGACTCGCCGCCCATGGCCCGCATGATGAGGTTGCGGTTCAGGCGCTCGGAGATCAGCTCGGCAAAGGCATAGACGAAGTTGCGCAGGTAGGCCCCGCGCTTGAAGGCGATACGGGCGAGGTTGTGTCCAAAGAGATGGCCTGCTGGGCGCCACACCAAATCGCCCCCCGGGCTGTTGAACGTCGGGTCGTCACGCACGGCCATCTCGGCCACGATACCCACGCCCAGTCCCAGGCGGACGTAGGTTTTGATCACGTCGGAGTCGATCGCTTCCAGCACGATATTGGGCTTGAGCCGGCGCTGCGCGAAGGCCTGGTCGATCTTGGTGCGTCCGGTGAAGGATGGGTGATAGGAAATCAGCGGCTCGCTGGCCAAGTCGTCGAGCGACAGCCGCTGCGAAGCGGCCAGCCGGTGCTGCGATGGCAATACCACCACGTGCGTCCATTCATAGCAGGGCAGGGTCACCAGATCCTCGAAGTTGGCCAACGATTCGGTGGCCAGCCCCACTTCGGCGGTTTCCTCGAGCAGCATCTGTGCCACCTGTTCCGGCGTGCCTTGGTGCAAGCTGACGCTGACCTTGGGAAAGCGTTTGCGCAACTGGGCCACCGGCGTGGGCAGGACGTAGCGCGCCTGGGTGTGGGTGGTGGCAATCGACAGGGTCCCGGCGTCTTGCTTGGAGAACTCCTCACCGATGCGCTTGAGGTTGCCGACCTCGCGCATGATGATCTCGATGGATTTCAGCACGGCCTGCCCCGGCTCGGTGATGCGTTTCAGACGCTTGCCGTGCCGGGCAAAAATGTCCACACCGAGCTCCTCCTCCAGTTCGAGAATGGCCTTGGACACGCCGGGTTGGGAGGTGTAAAGCGCCTTGGCGGTCTCGGTGAGATTGAGATTGCGCCGAACGGCTTCCTGGACGAAGCGGAACTGGTGCAAGTTCATATTTCGAGACCGTATTTGGGAAGCTCGAATTATGACATTGAAGAATGAAGCTCGCCGAGCTCAGGGCTCGGAGGATTCGGCTGCCACGCGAGCCATCGTCTCGACCATGGCCGGGTGCTCACCGATGGCCGGCGCAAGGACCCATCGCACGTCTGGATGGCGCTGGCGCAATTGCTCGATGAGCTGCGGCAGGTCTTTGCGGACATGGCCTCCCGTGCCAAGGAACAGCGGCACCACGCGCACCGCGGTGCATCCCTGGGCTGCCAGCGCCTGACCGGCTTGAAGCAGGTCGGGGCTCATGAACTCGAGGTAAGCCAAGGCCACGGCGGCTTGCGGCTGCAGCTCGGCCAAGCGCGCACGCACGGCCTCGAACGGGCGAGCCCAAGCCGGGTCGCGTGCGCCATGAGCCAGTAACACAATGCCGGGCCGGGTCATGGTCGATCGTTCATCGATAGCGCACCAGCCAGTTGAAGGCCAGCAGCGACAACAAGAAGTACACCGCACTGGGGGTGGCCGCCGCCAGCCATGGCGTCCAGTCTTGCAGCAACCCGATGTGGGTGAAGACGTTATTGAGCAGGACGAAACTGATCCCCAGCATGATGCCGCCGAACACCTTGAGGCTGATACCGCCGGCGCGGCTGTGCAGATAGGCAAAGGGCAGGGCCAGCATCACCATCACCAGGCAGGCCAAGGGGTAGAGCACTTTCTTCCAGAACTGGATTTCGTAGCGTTGCGCGGCTTGCTCGTTGTCGGTCAGGTGGGTCATGTAGCGAAACAGGTCCAACGCCGACATTTCGCTGGGCGGCCGCACGGCGGCCACCACCACATTGCGCGTGAGTGTGCTGCGCCACTGAAGCCGGTCGAGCCGCTCCTCGATGACCTGCAAATCCCACGAATCGGGCTCGGGCTGCCAGCGGCTGCGTTGCACGTCGGACATCGTCCAGACCCCTTCGTCATCGACGGTGGCCGACGCGGCCTGCAATTGCCCCACCAGGCGTCCCCGGGTGTCGAATTCGTACAGCCGCACCTGCCTGAGGCGCCCATCGGGGCCCGCGGCGGTGACTTGCACCGAGTAGCTGCGTTCACCCTCGGGGGTGAGCAGCCGGTCCTTCAACCATGTGCCGGCTTGGCCGTACACCGTTTGTCCGCGCGCCATCGTCCGCACTGCATGCGCTTGGCGGTCGCTGTAAGGGGCGAGGTAATCCCCCAGCACGAAGGTCAGGGCGGCGAACATCAGCCCGAGCCCCAGCAAAAGGCTCAGCGCACGTCGTGGGCCGAGGCCGCTGACGCGCAAGATGGTGTATTCCGAGGACTGTGCCATGCGGGCCATCGAATAGATGGTGCCAATCAGCACCGCAATCGGCATCAGCACATAAAGGTGGCCGGGCAAGAGCAGGGCGCAGTACCACAGGGCCTGGTGCAGTCGGTAGCCTCCGCGGCCCACCCGCTCCAGTTCATCGACCACGTCGATGAAATAAAACAGTGCGAGGAAGGCCACCGCGACGAAGGCAATCGATGTCAGGATGTCCTTGTAGAGCAGGCGGCGCACGGTCTTCATGCCCGGCCCTCCGATGCAGCGGCTGGACGCAGCCCGGGCAGCAAACCGCGCCACCCATGCTCGCGCCAGCGCAACAGGGCCAGCGCCAACACGGCCGCGCTGCCATGCACGGCCAGCAGCGCGGCCATCGGGCTCAAACGACCGATGGACACCCATGCCTGCGTGAGGTTGAGCAAGTTGTAATACACGACGAACGTCAACAACGCGAACATCAGATTCCAGCTCGTTCCTCGGCGAGGCGAGGTGGCCGACAGGCCCACGCCCAGCAGGATCAGATTGAAGGCCGTCAGCGGCAAACCCAAGCGCCAGGTCAGCTCGCCGAGATGGCGCGGCTGCGGGTCCAACCACAGTGACAGGCTCGAGCGTGCTCGCGGCGCCAGCACCGGTTCTTGCGGACGGACTTTGTCGTCTACCAGGATGCGATAGGTTTCGAATTGCGCGACCCGACGCTTGCCGGTGCGCAGGTCGTGGTCGGTTTGCTGTCCGGCCTCCAGCACGAGATAGCGATCCTCGCCGTCGAGCTCGATGCGCCCCTGGCTGGCGGTGGTCACGGTCTCGCGGCCTTCATCGCGCGTCAGGACGAACACGTTGCGTCCGACACGACCTTCGTCCGTGTTGCGTTCGATGAAAAACACCCGTCGACCATCGCTGGAGCTCTGGAACTGCCCTGGGGCGACCCGGGACAGATCCGAGCGACGTTCATAAAGTGCGCGCAGCTCCGAGATGCTCTGGTTGGCCCAGGGCCATACCAGCAGCGCCAGCACGGCGATGACGGCCAGCACCGGGGCGGCCAGTCTCAACACCGGTCGGGTGAAGCGGCTCAGCGGCACCCCACTGGCGAACCACACGGCCATTTCACTGTCTCGGTACATGCGTGACAGCGTGCTCACCGTGGCGACGAACAGCGACAGCGCGAGGATCGAAGGCAGGTAGCCCAACACCGTGTAGCCCAGCAGCAGCACCACGTGTTGCGGGGAGACGGCGCCACTGGCCGCTTGACCGAGGGTGCGGATCAACATCATCGTCAGCACGATGGTCAGCAGCACCACCAGGGTCGCGCCAAAACTGCGGCTCAGCTCTTTACGGACGGAGGAATCGAATAACATCGGCGCACCGAATGAATGGTCGCATTATGGACTTTCGAGCGCTTCCCTCCTCACCGGCCCTGTGGGCTGAAACCCCTTGCGACGCCATGGTGGTCGTCTTGAACGCGGCCTTGTCGTCGCAGGACTTGCCCACCCCACTGGCCGGTCTGCTGGCCGATGCTTTGAAAACCCAAGATCTCGCCCTCAAGGCAGGCCGTAGCCTCTACCTGCACCGCCCAGCCGGACTGCGTGCGCCCCGTCTGGTGTTCACGGTGGCTGCCGATGGCTCGGCCAAGGCGTATCGCCACGCGCTGAGCGCAGCGATGCCAGCGCTCAAGCACAGCGCAGCGCGTCACCTGGCGGTGACCCTGCCGCCTCAGGCGAGCTGGTCGTGCGCACACGCACACGCCTTGGTCAGCGCGCTGGAGGAGGCCGTCTACGTCTATCGTCATACCAAACCCAGCGCTCCCCCGGCGCCTGCGGTGTCCAAGGTGAGCCTGCTGGTGGGCAAGGACGGGCTCAAGGCCGTGCAGCACGATTTGGCGCAGGCCCGTGCCATTGGCCTGGGGGTGGCCGTGGCGCGCGAATGGGCCAACCGACCCGGCAATCACTGCACGCCGACCCATCTGGCCGACGAGGCGCGTCGCTTGGGCCAGGCCCACGGACTGAAGGTCGAGGTGCTCGACCGCAAGGCGGTCGAAAAGCTGGGCATGGGGGCTTTCTTGGCCGTGGCCCAAGGCTCGGAGCAGCCCTTGCGGTTCATCGTGATGCGTTACGACGGGGGGCGTCGGGGCGAGCCCCCCCATGTGCTGGTGGGCAAGGGCATCACCTTCGATACCGGGGGCATCTCGATCAAGCCTGCCGCCGAGATGGACGAAATGAAGTTCGACATGAGTGGCGCAGCCAGCGTGCTGGGCACCATGCGCGCTCTGGCCGAGCTCAAGCCTCGAGTCAATGTCGTGGGGCTGATTCCGGCCTGCGAAAACATGCCCGACGGCCGCTCGGTCAAGCCCGGTGACGTGGTCACCAGCCTGTCGGGCCAGACGATCGAGATCCTCAACACCGATGCGGAAGGCCGCCTCATCCTGTGTGATGCGCTGACCTACGCGGAGCGCTTCAAGCCGGCCTCGGTGGTGGACATCGCCACCCTCACCGGTGCTTGCGTGATTGCCTTGGGGCACCACCACAGCGGCCTGTTCACGGCCGACGATGCATTGGCCGAGGCCTTGCAGACGGCCGGTCGAGAGGCTTTGGACACCTGCTGGCGCATGCCGCTGGACGAGGAATACGACGAGGCCCTCAAGAGCAACTTCGCCGACATGGCCAATGTCGGCGGTCGGGCCGGCGGGGCGATCACGGCGGCCATGTTTCTGCGGCGCTTTGCCGGGAAGTACCGGTGGGCCCATTTGGACATTGCCGGCACGGCCTGGAAGAGCGGAGCGGCCAAAGGGGCCACGGGCCGCCCGGTGGCTTTGCTGACGCGATATCTGCTGAACCAGGCGCGCTGAGCGCCGCGGGTGCCGTGACGGACATCGCCTTTCATTTCAACCTGTCCGACAAGCTGGCTTATGCCTGTCGGCTGCTGCGCAAGGCCATCCGTTCCGGGGTCCGTGTCGCCGTGGCGGGGCGCGAGGCCGAGGTGGCCGAGCTCGACCGGGCCTTGTGGGTGTTCGACTCGGTCGAATTCCTCCCCCATGTTCGATGGCCCTTGCCCGAGGGGCCGGTGGGCCGACGGCTGGCCGCTCACACCCCCGTGTGGCTGGCGCCCAATCCCAGCGATGTGCCTCACCGTGAGGTGTTGGTGAACCTGGGCGGTGGGGTGCCGGCCGCCTACGATACCTTCGCGCGCTTGATCGAGCTGGTCGGCCTTGAGGAGAGGGATCGCCTGGATGCCCGACGGCGCTGGATGCACTACCGGTCGTGTGGGCACGCCGTCGAGTCCATCGACGCGGGCCAACGCGCCAAGCAGCCCTGATCGCCACGCCGGTTCATGCCCCGGATCGACCGCACACCATCATGACGCGCCAGGCGTCGTTTCGAAGCGTGACGCAGACGCAACAGCAATCAGGGGCAATGCCAAGGCGATTTCAGCGCAAACTGTTATACATTGCTTGTTTTCAACCTCAGGCGCGCTGAGGTCGCGCCCGACTCAAGTTCACAGCTCATTTTTCAAGGACATCTATGAAGAAGCTGACTCTCTTGGCAACAGCGGTTGCCTTGGCTGGCCTGGCCGCATGTGGGAAGAAGGAGGAGGCGCCTGCAGCGGCTGCGCCCGCGGCGGCTCCCGTCAGTGAGGAGGTGGTTCGCTTGGGCCATGTGGGCCCGACCAGCGGTGCGATCGCGCACTTGGGCAAGGACAACGAGTTGGGCGCGCGTCTGGCGATCGACGAACTCAACGCCCAAGGGCTGGTCATCGGCGGCAAGAAGATCAAGTTCGAGCTGCTGGCCGAAGACGATGCCGCCGACCCCAAGCAGGGCACGGCAGCCGCCCAGAAGCTCGTCGACTCGGGCGTCAAGGGCGTGATCGGCCACCTCAACTCCGGCACCACCATTCCCGCCTCGAAGATCTACAGCGACGCGGGCATTCCCCAAATCTCGCCCTCGGCCACCAACCCCCGTTACACCCGCCAGGGCTTCAAGACCACCTTCCGTGTCGTGGCTGACGACGTTCACCTGGGTGGTACGCTGGGCCGTTATGCCGTCAATACCCTGAAAGGCAAGTCCATCGCGGTGATCGATGACCGTACCGCGTACGGCCAGGGCGTGGCCGACGAGTTCGAGAAGGGGGTCAAGGAAGCCGGCGGCAACGTCGTGGCACGCGAGTTCACCCATGACAAGGCCACGGACTTCACCGCCATCTTGACCACCATCAAGGGCAAGAACCCCGACATCGTCTTCTACGGTGGCATGGACGCCGTGGCCGGCCCGATGCTGCGCCAGATGAAGTCGCTGGGCATCAACGCCAAGTTCATGGGCGGTGACGGCATCTGCACGGGCGAACTGCCCAAGCTGGCTGCCGGCAGCATGGCCGATGAGCAGGTCTACTGCGCCGAGGCCGGTGGTGTCGAAGGCGAGCAGAAGGCCGGTCTCGATGCGTTCAAGGAGAAATTCAAGCAGAAGTTTGGTGTGGACGTGCAGATCTACGCTCCGTACGTGTACGACGCCACCATGGTCATGGTCGAGGCCATGAAGAAGGCCGACTCGACCGATCCGGCCAAGTACCTGCCTGAGTTGGCCAAGATCGAGTACAAGGGCGTGACCGGCACCATCACCTTCGACGAAAAGGGCGACATCAAGAACGGTGCTCTGACTCTGTACACCTACAAGGGCGGTCAGCGCGAGCAGTTGGCCGTGATTCGCTGATCTCTGAGCCGCCGATCCTCTAAACGGGGGGCGTCCAGCAGGACGCCCCCTTCTTTTTTCTTGCCCCCTCCATTCATTGTTCTTGTCCTTCCCTCGCCGTTTTGCTTGGGCTGGGGCGCCTGGCGGCAAGGCCGACTTCTGCCGCCATGGGAGCAGCAGTGCTGCGATCGACGGGCCCATGAAACGCAAAACCCCGCAGAGCAAAGGCTACATGCGGGGTTCTGGCGGAGAGGGCGGGATTCGAACCCGCGGTGGGCTATTCACCCACACACGCTTTCCAGGCGTGCGACTTAAACCACTCATCCACCTCTCCGGGCTGTTCGTGGCGGCCCAACGGCCGAAGCCCGACATTGTAGCAAGTTTGATCCGACTTGCGTTGGCCTGCCGGGCTGGCTGCGGCCGGGTCAGCGGTTGGCGTTGGCCGTGCTCTTCATGAGCGTCATGGCCGTGCCGATCAAGGCCGAGACTTCGCTCATGTTGCCAGGCACGATCATCGTGTTGTTCTTCTGGGCCAGCTGGGCGTAGGCCTCCACGGCCTTCTCTGCGACCTTCAGGTTGACGGCCTCGGCGCCGCCGGGTTGTTGGATGGCTGCAGCGATCTTGCGGATCGCCTCGGCCGTGGCTTCGGCCACGGCGACGATGGCCGCTGCCTGCCCTTGGGCGATGTTGATTTCGGCTTGCCGCTGGCCTTCGGACTTGTGAATGAAGGCCTGACGCTCGCCTTCGGCGATGTTGATCTGTTCCTGCTTGCGCCCTTCGGAGGCAGCGATCAGGGCACGTTTCTCGCGCTCGGCCGTGATCTGAGCCTGCATGGCGCGCAGGATCTCGTTGGGCGGCGTCAGGTCCTTGATCTCATAGCGCAGCACCTTCACGCCCCAGTTCAGTGCAGCCTCGTCCAAGGCATTGACCACGGCGACGTTGATCGCCTCGCGTTCTTCGAACGTCTTGTCCAGTTCCATCTTGCCGATCACCGAACGCAGCGTGGTCTGGGCCAGCTGAGTGATGGCGATGATGTAGTTCGACGAGCCGTAGCTGGCACGCATCGGGTCGGTGACCTGAAAGTACAGGATGCCGTCGACGGCCAGCTGGGTGTTGTCCTTGGTGATGCACACCTGGCTTGGCACATCCAGCGGGATTTCTTTGAGCGAATGCTTGTAGGCCACGCGGTCGATGAAGGGGACGAGGATGTTCAGGCCTGGGCTGAGCACGGCATGAAAGCGCCCCAGACGCTCGACCACCCAGGCGTGCTGCTGGGGCACGACTTTGATCGATTGGGCGATGAAGATCACCGCGATGAACAGCAAGACGATGGCGACGATTTCCATGGTTCCTCCAGAGCTGTCGTTGGATTCAGCGGTCGACGAGCAAGTGATGGCCCTCGACGGCGCGGATGGTGTAGATGCCAGGTTCGGGCGTGCCAGTGCCGGCGTAGCGAGCCGTCCAGAGGGTGCCGCGGTAATGCACTCGGGCCGTCTGATCCGGCCGCCATTGCTCAATGCTGACGCGCTCGCCGATGTCCAGCAGGTGATGCTCAGGCTCGGCTTGGGCGTTGCGCCGTGGATGGCGGCCGCGCAGCCCGCGCCACAGGGCCACGGCGCCACCGCCGACGACGGCTGCAGCCACGAGCTGGCCGCTCCAGCCCAGGCCGGCGTGAGCGGCCACGGCCCCAGCGGCCAACCCCAGGGCCATCATCAGCAGATAAAACGTTCCGGTCAGCAGTTCGAAGACGACGGCCAGTCCGGCCAGCAACCACCACCAGGTGGCGTCTTGAAATCCCATGGCAGATGTCCTTTGGCTTGGATGACACGCGCTGGCAGTGTACGAGCTCGACTGCCGATGGTGGCCTCCCCGTCGTGGGGGTGTGGCAATGACAGGACAGCATGCCAGCCCGCTGGTCCAGGGTCAGGCGAAGGCCCTACACTTCGCGCTTTCCGTTTCCGATTTGCGCCCTGGGGGGGGGCTGCCATGCTGCGCTTTCACTTTCCCATCGTGATCATCGACGAGGATTTCCGCTCGGAGAACGCCTCGGGTCTGGGCATTCGGGCCTTGGCCGATGCGATCGTCAAGGAAGGCTTCGAGGTGCTGGGCGTCACCAGTTACGGTGACTTGTCTCAGTTTGCGCAGCAGCAAAGCCGCGCCAGTGCCTTCATCCTGTCGATCGATGACGAGGAGTTTGGCTCCGGGTCGAGCGAGGAGGTGGACGCGGCCCTGAAGAACCTGCGCGCCTTCGTCAGCGAGATCCGCTTCAAGAACGCCGAGATTCCCATCTACCTGTACGGCGAGACGCGCACCTCGCAGCACATTCCCAACGATGTGCTCAAGGAATTGCATGGTTTCATCCACATGTTCGAGGACACCCCGGAGTTCGTGGCGCGCCACATCATCCGCGAGGCCAAGAGTTACCTCGATTCGCTGGCGCCGCCGTTTTTCCGTGCTCTGGTGGGCTATGCCCAGGACGGCTCTTATTCATGGCATTGCCCGGGGCATTCTGGCGGGGTGGCCTTCTTGAAAAGCCCGATCGGACAGATGTTCCATCAGTTCTTCGGCGAGAACATGCTGCGCGCCGATGTATGCAACGCCGTGGAGGAGCTGGGGCAGCTGCTCGATCACACGGGGCCGGTGGCTGCTTCGGAGCGCAATGCGGCGCGCATCTTCAATGCCGACCATTGCTTCTTCGTGACCAATGGCACCTCCACCTCCAACAAGATGGTGTGGCACCACACGGTGGCGCCAGGCGATGTGGTGGTGGTGGACCGCAACTGCCACAAGTCCATCCTGCACGCCATCACGATGACTGGGGCTGTGCCGGTGTTCCTGACGCCCACGCGCAACCATTACGGCATCATCGGGCCCATTCCGCAAAGCGAGTTCACGCCCGAGGCCATCCAGAAAAAGATCGCCGCCAACCCGTTGCTCAAGGGGGTCGATCCAAAGAAGGTCAAGCCGCGCGTGTTGACGATCACGCAAAGCACCTATGACGGCGTGCTCTACAACACCGAGATCATCAAATCGATGCTCGATGGCTACATCGATACGCTGCACTTCGACGAAGCGTGGCTGCCGCATGCGGCCTTCCACGACTTCTATTCGGGCATGCACGCCATGGGCAAGCATCGGGCCCGCACGAAGGAATCTCTGGTGTTTGCCACCCAGTCCACGCACAAATTGTTGGCCGGTCTGTCGCAGGCCTCACAGATCCTCGTGCAGGATTCGCAGACCCGCAAACTCGACCGCGCGCTGTTCAACGAAGCCTATCTGATGCACAGCTCGACCTCGCCGCAGTACGCGATCATTGCCTCGTGCGACGTGGCCGCGGCGATGATGGAACCTCCTGGCGGCACGGCCCTGGTGGCCGAGAGCATCCTGGAGGCGCTGGACTTCCGTCGGGCCATGCGCAAGGTGGAGAAAGAGTTCGGCTCGGACTGGTGGTTCAAGGTGTGGGGGCCGGAGAAGCTGGCCGAGTCTGGCATTGGCCGGCGCGAGGACTGGATGATCAAGGGCTCGGCCAAGTGGCACGGTTTCGGCAAGTTGGCCGAAGGCTTCAACATGCTCGATCCGATCAAGGCCACCATCGTCACGCCGGGCTTGGATCTGAACGGCAAGTTCGCCAGGACCGGCATCCCGGCTTCGATCGTGACCAAGTATTTGGCCGAACATGGTGTGGTGGTCGAAAAGACGGGGCTGTACTCCTTCTTCATCATGTTCACGATCGGCATCACCAAGGGCCGCTGGAACACGTTGTTGACCGCCTTGCAGCAGTTCAAGGACGATTACGACAAAAACCAACCCATGTGGCGCATCCTGCCGGAGTTCTGCGCCCAACATCCTCGCTATGAGCGCATGGGACTGCGCGATCTCTGTCAAGGCATCCACGAGATGTATGCCAAGCGTGACATCGCGCGCCTGACCACCGAGATGTATTTGTCCGATCTGCAACCGGCGATGAAGCCCAGTGATGCCTATGCGCGCATCGCCCACCGCGAAACCGAGCGTGTGGAGATCGACAAGCTCGAAGGCCGTATCACGACATCCTTGCTCACGCCGTATCCGCCGGGCATTCCTCTGCTCATTCCGGGGGAGCGTTTCAACCGCAAGATTTGTGATTACTTGCGATTCACGCGTGAGTTCAATGCGGCCTTCCCGGGCTTCGACACCGACGTGCACGGGTTGGTCGAGGAGGAAGACGGCAACGGCGTTCGGCGCTATTACGTCGATTGTGTGCGCTGAACCCTCAGCGTCAAAGGACGTGAGAGATGAGCATGCCGGGCGGATGGTCGGTGCCGGGACTGCCGGCTTGCGCGGCCCTGGGCACGCTGCTGCCCGTGTCGCGGCGCACGGCCACGCCCACGGCGACCATGTCCACCACCAGCAGGTGCAGGATGCGCGAGATCATCGCCAGGAAGGTGGCGCTGTCCTCGTTGTGGTCCACCGGAATGCAGACCGTGGCTTTTTTGGCCAGCGGTGACTTGCTGGCGGTGATGGCCAGCACCGCCGCTCCGCGGTCGCGCGCCAAGGTGGCTGCCCGTACCAGCTCGGGGGGCTGGCCCGAGCTGGAGATGAACACTGCCACGTCCTGCGGCCCCAGCAGCTCGGCGGCCATGGACTGCATCGAGGCATCGGTGTGCGCCACGGAAGGGATGCGGAAGCGAAAGAGCTTGTGCTGAGCGTCCAATGCCACCACGGCCGAGTTGCCCATCGCATAGAACTCCACGCGCTTGGCTTGGCGCAGCAGCTCGATGGCCTGGTCCACCGCTTCGACATTGAGGGACTCGCGGAACTGCACGATGGCCGAGATGGTGTTGTCCAGCACCTTGGCGCATAGATCAGGAGTGGCATCCTGCCGGCGCACCTGGGTGCGCTGCACGGGGATGTTGCCGGTCAGGCCGGAGGCGAGCTTGAGTTTGAAGTCGGCCAAGCCCTGAAAACCCAGCGAGCGGCAGAAGCGGATCACCGTGGGCTGGCTGACCTCGGCCATTTGAGCAATCACGGCGATGGGGTCGTTCAGTACGGTGCGCGGATTGTCCAGCACGAAGTCGGCCACTCGGCGCTCGGCCGGCGTCAGGCTCGGTCGGGCCGCGCGCACTCGCTCCATCAGCGGGTTGCCGCCTTCGTGGGCAGGCACATGCTCGGCCAGCAGCGAGGACACGCCATGGAACGCCGGGTTCTCGGCCGTGAGCACATAGGTGGGGATGCGGGCCACGTAAGCCGAGAAGCGCCCCTTGGCTTCGAAGCGCTGTCGGAAGCCTGAACGAAGGAAGAACTCGCCCAGCCGCGGCACGATGCCCCCGCCGATGTAGATGCCGCCCGTGGCCCCCAGGGTGAGGGCCAGGTTCGAGGCCACCGTCCCCAGCATGTTGCAGAAGGTCTCCACGGTCTCGACGCACCACGGGCACAGGTTTTGGATCGCGCGCCGGACGATGTCTGTGGTGCTCAAACGGGCCGGCAGGTCGCTGCGGCCCTCGGTGAGGGCTTGGTAGATGATCTCGATGCCCGGCCCCGAGACGAGCCGTTCCGCCGAGACGTGCGTCAGCGACCTCCAGGCATATTGCAGCACCTTGAGCTCACGCTCGTCGGCTGGCGAAAAGCTCACGTGGCCGCCTTCGGTGGCCAGCGTGGCCCAGCGGTCGCCCACGGGCACCAATCCGGAGACGCCCAGACCAGTGCCAGGGCCAAGCAGGCCGATCACGCCATTGGCCTGGGGTTCGCCACCGCCGACCTGGGCGCGTCCTTGCTCCCCCAGGCGCGGCAAGGACATGGCCAGTGCGGTGAAATTGTTCACCACCAGCAGGGTCGACAAGCCCAGCGCGCGCTGCGCCCCGGCGATCGAGAAGGCCCAGTCCCGGTTGGTCATGCGCACCCAATCCCCTTCGATCGGGTTGGCGATGGCCACGGCCGCATGGCGGGGCTTCAGGCCGGCGGGCAGGCTGTCCAGGTAGGCTTGCACCACCTCGACGAAGCCCGGGTAGTCTGCGCAAGGCAGCACCGTGACATAGTCGAAGCGGCCGGGCTGCTGCTCCAGGCAGAAGCGCGCATAGGTGGCGCCGATGTCGGCCAGCAGGCGCGGATCGGGGTAGGGCGGGGTGAAGCCCGGCATGTCAGGGGCTCCCGCAGCCACGAGCATGGGCGTGGTCAGGACCGAACCGGCGGCATGAGATGGGGACGAGGGCATGGCTTTCATTCTCCATGCGCACTGTACCCAAGATTGGGCGCCGGGCGTTCGGCCGGGCTGGTGGTGGGCGACGACGTTTCATGCTGGGGCCTCGCTCAACGCCCGGCTGCGGCCGGATCGCGCTCCAGCAGCACGACCCGGCCGGCCGCCAGGCTCACCTGCCCGTTGCGGACGGCCACCGACTGGCCGGTGTAGGCGTCGCGCAGGCGCTCACCTTCGCGGAAGACCTGTCCCACCGGCAGGCTGACCGGCCCGGGGGCGGTCAGGGCCACCACGACGCGGTCCCCGCTGGTGCGGTCGATGCGGCTGAAGACATAAGGCTCGGCCTGCAGTTGCTCATGCATGCCGCGGGCGATCGCCACATGACGGGCGCGGAACGTACCCAGCTTGCGCCAATGCTCCAGCAGC
Source organism: Caldimonas taiwanensis NBRC 104434 (assembly GCF_001592165.1). Lineage (NCBI taxonomy): Bacteria > Pseudomonadati > Pseudomonadota > Betaproteobacteria > Burkholderiales > Sphaerotilaceae > Caldimonas > Caldimonas taiwanensis. Next base: position 231,130 of record NZ_BCWK01000004.1, on the reverse strand, counting down.
GCTGCGTCGATGCGGTCCCAGTTCATGAAGGAACGGGTGGCTTGTTGCGGGTCGGTACGTGGGCGGTATCCCTCCGGTCGCCCGGTCTCGTCGCCGTAGAAGATCTGCACGCCGCCGGGCACCAGCATCAGCGCGGTGCCAGCCTCGAACAGACGCTTGCGGCTGAAGAGTTCGGTGTCGTGCGAGGAGATGTAAGCAAGATTGCTGAACCCGGGCCGTCCGGCATAGACGCGTGCGTACTGCGCAAAGAGGGGTTCGGGCGCGCTGAAGCGGTGCCCCTGCTGCTGGAAGTTGAAATCGATCATCGCATCGAAGCCAGCGTCGTGCAATGCACTGCGCTCGGGCCCGTGGCCCCAGTATTCGCCCACCATCCAGAAGGGCTCGTCGTCGATCTTCTTGTCGGGGTTCTTGGCCTTCCATTCGGCCAAGGCCTGGGTGGCTTCGCGCTTGAGTTCTGCCCAGGCCTCGGGCTCGACATGCTTGACCGTGTCGGCTCGAAAGCCGTCGATGCCGTATTCGCGCACCCAGTCGGTCAACCAACGGATGAGATAGCCGCGCACCGTGGTGTTGGGCAGGTCCCGAGCACGCGTGTCTGGCTTGTGGCGCAGGAAGGTGGGCAGCTTGACGGCTTGTGGGCTTTCGGTGCGGAAGTCGGGCAGGTAGGCCAGTTGCATCGTGCGGTCGTCCCGTCCGCCGTCGAGGTAGCCGGGCAGTCCGGCGCGCACCCAGTCCCGCCCCCACCAGAGGCCGAATGCGAAGCTGTTGTAATCGATGAAGCTGTGGTAGTTGCGCAGGGTGGCTTGCTCGTGACCAGGCCACAGAACCTGTGGCACCAGCTCGGCGGCCGTACGCAGGTCCAGGTAGCCGGGATGGTTGAGCACCACGTCGAACAGCACGCGGATGCCCTGCGCATGTGCCGTGTCGACCATCTCGCGCAGTTCGTCTGCGGTGCCCATGTTGCCGTCGAGCACGGTGTAGTCCAGCGCGTAATAGCCGTGGTAGGCGTAATGCTTGAATTCTTTGTCGCCACCGACCACCCAGCCGCGGATCTGCTCATACGGGGCGGTGATCCATAGGGCATTGACTCCGAGCGCCTTGAAATAGCCTTCTTGGAGTTTGATCGTCAAACCTTTGAGATCGCCGCCGTGGAAAGTGGCGACGTCGTCCTTGGGCTGGGCTTCTCGCTGGCGCCCATAGCTGTGGTCATTGGCTGGGTTGCCGTTGAAGAAGCGGTCGGTGATGACGAAATAGACGATGGGGTTGTCGGCAAAGCGGCCGGGCACGGCGTGCGGGACGGTTTGCGCGCCTTCGGCGGGTGGGGCGGCCGGCGCAGGTGCGGGGGCCGATACCTGGGCAGACACGGATGCAGGCGTGTGGTTGGCCGTTCCACAAGCAAGCAGCATGGAGGCGAACAGCAAGGCCGGAAGCAGCGGTTTCATGGCAGCAGGCAAGACAGGCCCGCGCCGCTGCGGCGGCGCAGGTGGCATGGGGGGCGTGCCCCGCCAAGCGGGCTTACGCCGCGGCGGGGCCCGGTGTCAGCTCACTTGCAGGGCTTGGCCTCGCGGGCCTTTTTTGCATCGGCCAGCGAGGTGTAGATGGCGCGGTCGCCATTGTTCACCCAGATTTGCTTGTGAACCTTGCCATCGAAGGCCATGTCGCGGCCGCCTTGGTCCTTGGTATCACCCTTGTGGATGATGTAGTTCACCCGGCCATTGACGTAGTCGTCCAGCTTGGTGTGCCAGTACACGCCGAAATCGTCTTTGCCGGTGGGCATCATCGGCTTTTGCCATTCGATGCCGGGCAAGGGAATGCCTCCGTCCTTCCAGAGGTGCACCCCCCATCCGTCATAGTTGTTGTCGCAACGGTTGTAATGGATGGACACGTAGCCAGGCGGCGGCGCCGATCCCTGAGCCAGGGTTGCGGTGCCAACCACGAGCGTGGCAGTGGCAAGGGCGGATTTCAAAAGGGAAGAGAAGCGCTTCATCGTCATGTCTCCTTGCTGGGGGTTGAGGCGCGGTTGGGGATGGGTCGTCACGGGCTCATCCTTTCAGTCCGCCGGCGGTCAAGCCGGAAACCATCCATTTCTGGGCGAGGATGAAGACCACGGTGATGGGCAAACCTGAGAGGATGGCGGCGGCGGCAAAATCGCCCCACAGGTAACGCTGTTCATAGAGGAAGAGCTTGGAGCCCACGGCCAGTGTGAGCTGGTCTTGCTTCTGCAGCAGCACGGAGGCCACCGGATACTCGATGATCGCGTGGATGAAGGCCAGCAGGAAGACGACCAGCAGAATGGGAACGGCCATGGGCAGGAGCACCCATCGGAAGGCTTGCCAAGGCGAAGCACCGTCGACTTTGGCCGCCTCCTCGATCTCGCCGGGGATGGTGTCGAAATAGCCCTTGATCGTCCAGGTGAACAGGCCGATGCCCCCTGCATAGGCCAGCAGCAGCGACGCATGGCTGTCGATGCCGAACAGCGGGAAGACATGGCCAATGCGGTCGAAGACGGCGTAGAGGGCCACCAGTGCCAGCACCGCAGGGAACATCTGGATCAGCAGCAGGGCGCTGAGCGCCTGCGACTTCCCGCGGAACTTCATGCGAGCGAAGGCATAGGCCGCGGTGGTGGACAGCAGCAGGGTGATGATCCCCGACAGCGTGGCCACCTTCACCGAATTCCACAACCAGCGCAGCACGGGAAAGGGGGGCTCGACCAGGCGGCCGTCGGGCCCTTCGTAGGCGATGCCCAGTGCGAGCTTCCAGTGCTCCAGGCTGATTTGGTCGGGGATCAGGCTGCCGGCAGCGAAGTTGCCTGGCCGCAGCGAGATCGACAGGATCATCAGGAACGGAAAGACGATGACCGCAATGAGCGCGATCAGGAACACGTGCGCAGCCAGTACACGCCAGCGATGGGATTTGTCGAGAACGATGGCCATGGTCGGGAATGCTCCTCTGGAGGGCTTCAGCGGGCTTCTTCTTGGGTGATGCGGGTGGCTCGCAGGTTGAACCATGACAGCAGCGCCACCATCGTGAAGATCACCGTCGAGATGGCAGCGGCCAGGCCGAAGTTCTGGCCCGAGTCCTCGAAGGCGATGCGATAGGTGTACGACACCAAGATGTCGGTGGTGCCCGCAGGGATCTGCGTGTCGAGGAAGTCGGGCCGTCCGCCGGTCAGCAAATTGATCAGCACGAAATTGTTGAAGTTGAACGCGAAGGAGGCGATCAACAGCGGGCTGAGTGGTTTGATGATCAGTGGCAGCGTGATACGGAAGAAGTTGGTCAGTGGCCCGGCGCCTGCCACGGCCGAGGCTTCGTAGAGGTCCGACGGGATGGCCTTGAGCAGTCCCATGCACAACACCATCATGTACGGATAACCCAGCCAGGTGTTGACGATGAGCAGCATCACCTTGGCCAGAAAAGGGTCCGAGAACCAGGCGGGCTTGATGCCAAACAAGCCGTGCAAGATGAGGTTGATTTCGCCGAAGTTGTTGTTGAACAGGCCCTTGAACACCAGGATGGAGATGAAGCCCGGCACGGCGTAGGGCAAGAAGAGCAACGTCTGGTAGATGCCGCGGAAACGCAAGGCCTCCCAACTCAGCAGCACGGCCAGCACCATGCCCAACGAGGTCGCAAACAGCACGGTCAGCGCCGCGAAGACGACCGTCCAGATGAAGATGCGCACGAAGGGCTCGCGGAAGGCTTCGTCGGTGAAGATGCGCACATAGTGGGAGGCACCGATGTTCACCTGGAACCCCGGGGGTACGTTCTCGCCTGCTTCGGTTTGGTAGAAACCGACCTGGAAATTGGGGCGCAGCACCGAACCATCTCGTTGATTCGTCAGGCTGCCGTCGGCGTTGCGGACATAGAGTTTTCGCACCGGTGCGAACTGACGCAGGCTGCTCATGCGCACGGTCGTGCCATCGGGCATGGCGATGGTGAGGCTGCGCAGGCGGGGCTGTAGGCGAATGAGTTCGCGCAGTTCGACCGTGGCAAGCTGGGGCGGCTGCTGCGCGGCGGGTGCCGCGGCCACGGAGCTCGGCCACGCATCCTCGAGGTCGATGGCAGGCGTGAGGAAGACCTCGCCTGTGTCTGGCGCTTGCAAGCGGAGGATGTGGCGCTGACCATCGCTCAGCAGTGCAAAGTCGTAAGTGCGTCCTTCGGCTTGGTAGGTTTCATCCAGCAGGTAGGCCGTGGCACGCTCGAAACTGAGCAGGTTGCGCGAGCTGTAGTTGGTGAAGCTGATGGCCACCGTATACAACATCGGAAAGACCACGAAAATGATCACCGCGGCCAAGCCGGGAAAGAGATAGCGCCAGGCGTACAGGCGCTGCGAGGTGTAGACCCACGCCGCCAGGGCGATGACCACCAGCAAGGTGCCGGCCAGCAGCATTTCGCCGGCAGCGTAGACGAGGGTGACGAGGTAAAGCGCTCCCAGGGCCAGCACGAAGCCGGTCATCCGGGGAGCCCAACGCTGCAGGACGGAAGTCTGAGTCATACGGAATGCTTGGGTGGTCCGGCTTGGAGGCCGAACCACCAGGGTGCAACTCTTGCGGGCCTTGGGTCAGGTCACTTGGCGGTGATGCGCTTGGCCGCAGCGTCCAAGGCTTCCTTGGGGCTTTGGCGTCCTTCGGTCATGTTCTGTAGTGCCGAAGCCATCGAGGACCAAAAGCGCCCCATCTCCGGGATGTTGGGCATGGGAGCGCCGTCTTGCGCGCTGGCCATCGTGGCCTGGATGTTGGGGTCGCTCTTGAGCTGGTTGAAGAAGGATTTGGACGCCGGCGTGCCCAGCGGCACATCGTCGTTGATGGTCTTGAGGCCTGCCACGCTGAGCATGTGGTTTTCGATGAACTCGATGGCAAGTTCACGGTTCGGTGAGGCCTTGTTGATCATGGCCCCCATCACGCCGACGAAGGGCGCCGCCTTCTTGCCGGCCACGGTGGGGATCTTGGTCACGCCGAAGTTGATTTTGGACTTCCTCAGGTTGTCCCAGGCCCAGGGTCCATTGATCATCATCGCGACCTTGCCCTGGTTGACGGCGGCTTCCATGTCGGCATAGCCGGCGCCCTTGGGCATCACGCCGTCTTTGATCATCTTGACGATCAGCTCGGCACCTTTGAGAGCCCCGGCGTTGTTGACTCCGGTGTCGGTCGGATCATAGGTGCCGTCGGCCTTTTGTTTGAAGGCATACCCACCGTTGGCTGCCAGCAGCGGCCAAGTGAAGTAGGTGTTGTTGTAGTCCCAGAGAATGGCTTTCTTGCCTTGAGCCGAGAGTTTCTTGTCTAGCGCGATCACTTCTTCGAAGCTCTTGGGTGGAGTCGGCACCAGATCCTTGTTGTAGATGAGGGCCACTGCTTCGATCGAGATCGGGTAGCCCCAGGTGCGGCCGCCGATATTGAAGGCCTTCCATGCCAATGGGTCGATGTCTTCGACGATCTTCTTGGATGGGGTGACGGGCTGCAGCAGGCCGCCTTGGATCCACTCTCCCACGCGGTCGTGGGCCCAGATCCAGATGTCCGGGCCTTTGCCTGCGGCGGCGGCCTGCTGGAATTTGCCCGGGGCATCTTCCGGATGCTCGACCGTCACTTTCACACCGGTCTTCTTCTCGAATTCATCGCCGACTTTCTGCAGTCCGTTGTAGCCTTTGTCGCCGTTGATCCAGATCAGCAGTTTGCCGGGCTCGACGGCAAGAGCCGGCGCAGTGAAGCCGGCCGACAAGGCCAGCGCAGTGGCCGCGGCCACCAGCTTGATGCGTTGACGTTGAATGTTCATGGCTTGCTCCTTTGGTTTCGGCCTGTTCGGGCGCTTGGGGTCGTGCAGTGACACGGTTGGGGAAAAGGGGCTCGGTCATCCTGCGCGGGGCAGGGCATGACCGTGGGGATCGAAAACGTGGCAGCGTTGGGGCGGTACGCCGAGGTGGGCGATGTCGCCGATGCCCAACGGGGTGTCCGGCGATGCGCGCACCACCACGGGTGCTGAAGCGCCGGGAAGGTCCACATACAAGTAGGTGACGTCGCCGAGATGCTCGGCGGCTTGCACGATGCCGCGCAGTTGGTTGCTCGTGTCGAGGCCATCGGTGGCGAGGTGTTCGGGACGCACGCCCACGGTCACCGGTGTACCGGCGGCCACACCGGTGGCATCGACGGCCGCGCGGATGGTGCGTCCATCGCCCAGCCGCAACAGCGCTTCGGTGGCCGCGGCCGACTCCAGGGTGGCGGAAATGAAGTTCATCTTGGGCGAGCCGATGAAGCCGGCCACGAAGAGGTTGGCTGGCCGGTGGTACAGCTCCATCGGTGTGCCGACCTGTTCGATGCGTCCGGCATGGAACACCACGATGCGATGAGCGAGGGTCATGGCCTCGACCTGGTCGTGCGTGACATACACCATGGTGGTCTTGAGTTCACGGTGCAGTCGGGCCAACTCGACCCGCATTTGCACCCGCAGCGCGGCGTCCAGGTTGGACAAGGGTTCGTCGAAGAGGAAGACGCCTGGCTTGCGCACGATGGCTCGGCCGATGGCCACCCGTTGCCGCTGCCCGCCGGACAGTGCCTTGGGCTTGCGGTCCAGCAGATGCTCGATTTGCAGGATCTGCGCGGCTCGCCGAACGGCGGCTTCCTGCTCGTGCTTCTTCACCCCCGCCAGGCGCAGCCCGAAGGCCATGTTTTCCGCCACGGTCATGTGGGGATACAAGGCATAGCTCTGGAAAACCATCGCAATGCCTCGCTTGGCCGGGGGCACTTCGTTGACCAGCCGTCCGTCGATGTACAGCTCGCCGCTGGTGATGTCTTCCAGTCCGGCGATACAGCGCAGCAGCGTGGACTTTCCGCAGCCCGAGGGGCCGACGAAGACGATGAACTCACCGTCGTGGATGTCCAGATCGATGCCGTGCAGCGTCTCGATCTGGCCGTAGGATTTGCGCAGCGCCTTGAGTTGGAGATGGGCCATGGTTGGATTCGATTCAGGCGTCGGACATCACACCATCTTGCCGAAGTAGGCACCGTAGGCGGGCAAGGTGAAACGCTGAGCCTGGCGATGCGCGCCGGCAAAGCCATGATCGTCGAGTGCCACGCTGGCCGGTGCCTGCGGCAGCTCGAAGCTCACGGGTTCCGATCCCAAGTTGAACAATGCCAGGACCGCATCGCCTGGCTGGTCGGCGGCCGGGGTGCGCGCCAGTGCGAGCACCGGTTCGGGGGCATCGAAGAAGCGAATGTCGCCGCCAATCAGCGCTGGCTGTGCCTTGCGCCAGGCCATGAATCGGCGCAGCGCCTGCAAGGGCGAGGCGGGGTCGGCCTCGCTGAGGTCCACTGCTCGAGCGAGATGCTCGGGCGGCACCGGCAACCAGGGTTCCACCGTGGCATCACCACTGAAGCCCCCATGCGGCCGCGTGCTCGACCAGGGCATGGGCGTGCGGCAACCATCGCGGCCCTTGAATTCGGGCCAGAAGGCCTTGCCGTAAGGATCTTGCAGCTTCTCGAACGGGATATCGGCTTCGGTCAGGGCCAGTTCATCGCCTTGCCACCAGCACACGCTGCCTCGCAGGCTCATCAGCATGGCCCCGGCCACTTTGATGAAATCGGTCGAAGCGCCTGGCCCGCCCCAGCGCGTCATCACACGGGCCACATCGTGGTTGCCGAAGGACCAGCAGGCCCAGCCGTCCTTCATCTGGGCTTCCAGCTCCTCGACCTGTTGACGGATGTACGCAGCACTGCGCTCGGACGTCAGCAGGTTGAAGCTGTAGGCCATGTGCAATTTGTCGCCATCGGCCGTGTAGGCGGCCATGGTCTTGAGCGAATCATCGTCGCCGACCTCACCCACGCTGGCTGCGCCATACTCGTCCAGCAGCGCACGCACACGCTGCAGGAAGACCAAGTTCTCCGGCTGCGTCTTGTCGTACAGGTGGCGCTGCATCCCATACGGATTGGTCTCCATGACCGTCTTGGTGTCGCGTTGTGTCGCTGGCGGGTTGTCGCGCAAATGCCGATCGTGGAAATGGAAGTTGCAGGCATCGAAGCGGAATCCGTCCACCCCGCGTTCCAGCCAGAAGCGGATGTCCTCCAGCACCTGCTGTTGCACCGCCGGGTGGTGGAAATTCAGGTCCGGCTGGCTGGCCAGAAAGTTGTGCAAGTAGTACTGGCGACGACGCGGGTCCCACTGCCAGGCCGATCCACCAAAGACGCTGAGCCAATTGTTCGGAGGCGTGCCATCGGGCTTGGGGTCGGCCCAGACGTACCAATCGGCCCGGGGGTTGTCGCGGCTGCGGCGGCTTTCGACGAACCAGGGGTGTTGGTCGGAGGTGTGCGACAGCACCTGATCGATCATCACCTTCAGTCCCAATTCGTGCGCACGCTGGACCAAGCGATCGAAATCGGCCAAGGTGCCAAACATCGGGTCGACATCGCGGTAGTCGGCGATGTCGTAGCCGAAGTCTTTCATCGGGGAGCGGAAGAACGGCGATATCCAAATCGCATCCACCCCCAGGCGGGCCACATAGGGCAGGTGCTCAATGATGCCGGGCAAGTCCCCGATGCCATCGCCGTTGCTGTCGGCGAAGCTGCGAGGGTAGATCTGATAGATGATGGCGCCGCGCCACCAGTCCGTGGCGCGTGCAGGTGTGGTCGAGACGAAGGTCACGTCGGAAAGTCCGTCAGTTTGCGGTTGGTTTTGGCACCCCTGGTGCAAAGCGATGGACACGGCATGTCGATGCCCATCGCTTTGCAGGCGGCGCTGCGCCGCCCATGCGCTCATGCCGCCGTGCCGTCACGAGCCGGCACGGCGTTGCGCATCACCACCAGGTCTCGGCCTGCACGCCATAGGTCAGGCCAGACTTCTTGTCGGCAAACACGTTGTTCGAGTTCGCGTTGACGCCACTGCGAGCCGCCTCGTTCCAGGTGGCGTAGGTCACGAAACCGCGCAACACCGGACGCGACCAGAACCCGCGCGACAGGGACAGCTGCGGCGCGATGGTCAGCTTGGTGAGCGTGGCCCATTTCGCGTTGGTTTGGCTGTCGTCCTTGGCGCGGTCCACGCCCAGCTCCACCGCCAGCGAGAAGTTGTCGCTGAAGTTGTATTGCGGACGCACCCCGAAGCTCATCCATTGGCGTTGCTCCAGATCCCAGGGGGCCTTCTTCAGGTTGTCCCAGATGAACGTGCCCATGCCGGACCAGTTGCTGCCTGCAGGCGCGATGTAGATCTGCTCGACCAGGCGAATCGACTCTCCCTTGGTGTCGTTGTTGCCGCCGGCGTAGGCCGGGATCCAGTTCATGCCGGCGCCATTGCCCCGGCCGTACTGCAGCGCAAGCTTGTTGAATCCGCCGAGGACGCCGCCCTGAAAGTGCTGAGCCGTCAATAGGTAACCCGTTTTCTCGTCACTGGCGATGGCGTTGCTGCCACGGATGATTTGGGCGGCCAGTTCGAGCTTGCCGTTGGGATTGACGCCGATGTCGTAGAAGCGGAATTCATAGCGCTTGGCGGCATTCACGCCCACGCCACCACCGAACACGAAGCTGCCCGGCGCGCCGTCCAAGCCCGAGTTGCCACCGTTTTGGTGGTAGGCGAACGCAAATTTGGCCGGCCCCACCTCGACGTCTTCGATGCCGGCGCCGGGGCCGGTGTTGGCCCAGTAGTAGTAGTCGTTGATGTGCACGTCGTGGCGGTTGTAGAAGCGCTTGCCCACCCAGACCTTGGCGTCCTGCAGTGCACCGTCGGGAAAGAAGCCGCCGGCGATGACGTAGTTCTCGCGACTGGCGATGTCGAAGCTCTTGCTGTCGCTCGAAGGGTTGGGGTCGATCACGCTTTCATAGTCTTGCGCTCCCTTTTCGCGCAGTGCCAGGCGCAGGTTGTACTTCGCCCAAGCACCGTCGGACTTGCCAAAGGGCACCGATACCGCCGCTTCGCCGTAGTTGTCGCATTCATTGCCCAGTCGGTACTTGGCCTGCGCGGGCCAACCGAGGCGGAAACATTGCAGGTTGCCGCCTTCGCTGGTGCCGCCGACCTGAGTGCGCACATAACCGTGGAACTCGATGCCTTGCGCCCACGTGGCCGGCGCGGCGAAAGCGCCGGCCACGGCTGCCGCGGCAGCCAGCAGCTTGAATTTGTGATGCATGGTGGAACTCCTCATGAGTGATGGCTGGGGGTCATGCTGCGCACGGCCGAGGCCGCTTCGCAGCGGTTGGGGAAACCGGGTGTGGCTGCGAAAAAGAGGCGACGCCGGGTCGGGCGTCGCGAACTCGCTCGCGCTGAAGACCGCGGAGCCATCACGGCCGCTGGGCGGGGTGCCGCCGAGAAGCTCGCGTCCGTCATGGCAGGTTGTAGGATCACTACAGATAGGCGTGTAGTTTGATAACGAATCGGATGTTAGAAATAAAACTACTCATTCTGAACCCGGGATAACCCTGTACGACTACACGCCTACATGACCTGACGGCGCAATCATCGCTGCGGCCGCGAGTGGATGGATCGGGCGTGGACAGGGCGTTCGAACTCGTCTAGCATCTAGATGTAGTTTGCCTACATCCGGGGCATGCTTTTGCCAAGCGCCCGGATGCCATTCATCGAGGAAGACGACACTGTGGATCCAACCTACCCCCGCCTGGTCGGGGACATTGGCGGGACGAACGCCCGCCTGGCCTGGGTGGCAGCCCCTGGCCGCTTGCCCGAGCGTGTGAAGACCTATGCCTGTGCTGCCTATGAGTCGCTGGAGTCCGTGATCCGGGCGTATTTGGCGGATGAGGGGCTGGGCGTCCCGCCTTGGTGTGCGATTGGTATCGCCAATCCGGTGACCGGCGACTGGGTTCAGATGACCAATCACCACTGGGCCTTCTCCATTGGCGCCTTGCGCGATGGCTTGGGGCTGCAGCGCTTGCTGGTGCTCAATGATTTCACGGCGTTGGCCATGTCGCTGCCTTCGCTGTCGGGCGACGATCTGCGCCTGGTGGGGGGTGGCCGCGCCGTCGAGGGAGAGCCCAGGGCCTTGGTGGGGCCGGGGACGGGCTTGGGCGTCTCGGGGTTGCTCTCATGGGGGGGCGGGCGCTTGGTGCCGGTCCATGGCGAAGGGGGGCACGTGACCTTGGCGGCGGCCGACGAAGAGGAAGAGGCGGTGCTGCGCGTTTTGCGGCGGCGCTTCGGGCATGCTTCTGCCGAGCGCGCCTTGTCGGGGCCGGGCTTGGTGCATCTTTACGATGCCGTATGCCAGCTACGTGGCATCGCGCCGGCAGCCCTGAGCCCGGCGGAGGTGTCGCAGGCAGGCTTGAGCGCACAGGACCCCGCCTGCGAACAGGCTCTGGCGTTGTTCTGTAGCTTCCTGGGCACGGTGGCTGGCAATCTTGCGCTCACCTTGGGCGCGCGTGGGGGGGTGTACATCGGCGGCGGCATCGTGCCGCGTCTGGGCGCATGGTTCGATCGGTCTGCTTTCCGGCGGCGTTTCGAGGACAAGGGTCGATTCAAGTCTTATCTGGCCGAGATTCCGACCTACGTCGTGCAAGCCGCTCATCCCGCTTTGCTGGGGGCGGCGCGGGCTTTGGATGAACTGAGTTGAAGGGGGTACGGATGGGCCGGGTGAGCCAGGAACATCGACACTCCCGGGCGGTGGCTCGGGGGCGACATCGGGTCGCGGCAACCATGGTGCTGCTGGCCCTGGCGGCAGGATGGGGTCCCGGCGGATGGGCGCCAGCCGTGGCGGCCGACGCCTCGGTGGCCCCGCGAGCGCGGGAATGGCGCATCAATGAGCTGACGTACATTCGCTTGGCCGCACGGGAGGCGGGCCACGAGGCGCCCAATGCTCATCCGGCCATCGTGACCCCGGAGCTGGTGCGGCGCGCGCTGGCCAGCGTCACCACGGTCGTGCGAGATCGTGCGGAGGCGTTGTTCAGCCAGGACGAGCTGGAGGACTGGGTCGGCGTCTTGGTGCAGGCGTTTGCCGCAGCAACGCCTGGCCAGGACGTGGAGCTGCTCAGCACGGCGCGACGTCACGGAAACTTCTTGAGCACGCCATATGGTGTGACGGCCCGCTTGTTCATCGACGATCAAGGCTTGAACTTGATCGTGCACGATGCGCGCCTGGAGTTTTTCCACGCTTACCGCGCCACGAAGGTGTTGCCGCGGTTCGAGCATGGTTCGCGCACGCAAGCGGGGCCTTCGACCGTGGCCAGCGCGCAAGCTCGGGTCAAGCGGGCCGATTGGTTGGTGTTTCCGTTGCAGCCGGTGGTTGCGGCGCCTGCGCCGGCGGCGGCGCCGGCCCTCGGTCCGGGCTCGGCGGCGTCACCCGCGCCTGCTCGACGCGATGAGCGGTTTTACGAGGAGCAGGAGCAGCGCTTGCGCGGACTGCAGCGCTTGCGTGATCAGGGGCTGATCACGGATGAGGAATTCCAGCGCAAGCGCCAGGAGGTCTTGCAATTGCTGTGAGGCTGCCCGAGACCCCGGCGGCGACGGTCGCCGCCGGGCGTCGTCCGGCCACTGGCGCGACGCTCAGGCTTCGAGCGCTCCGGGCTGAAGACCGCCCATGACGCGACTGAATCCTGCATCGACATAGGTGATCTCGGCGGTCACGCCCGAGGCGAGATCGGACAGCAAGAAAGCCGCCACATTGCCCACGTCTTCGATCGTGACATTGCGCCGCAGGGGGGCATTGGACTCGACGATGTCCAGGATCTTGCTGAAGCCTTTGATGCCCGAGGCAGCCAAGGTCTTGATCGGGCCGGCGGAGATGCCATTGACGCGGATGCCGCGGGCGCCGAGCTGGGCGGCAAGATAGCGTACGCTGGCTTCCAGCGAGGCTTTGGCCAGCCCCATCGTGTTGTAATTCGGCACGGCGCGCACGGCGCCCAGGTAGGTCAGGGTCAGCAGTGCGGCCTTGGGGCTGAGGCGCGGCAGCGCAGCCTTGGCCATGGCCGGGAAGCTGTAGGCCGAAATGTCGTGCGCGATGCGAAACGCTTCGCGTGACAGGCCGTCGAGGAACTCGCCCGCGATGGCCTCGCGTGGGGCAAAGCCGATCGAATGGACGAACCCATCGAAGCTTGGCCACGCCTGGCCGAGTCGGTCGAACAGGGATTGGATCTGGGCATCGTCGCCCACGTCGCATTCGAACACCAGGTCGGAATCAAACTCCCGGGCAAACTCGGTGATACGGTCCTTGAAGCGTTCGCCCACATAGCTGAACGCCAATTCGGCGCCTTCGCGACGGCAGGCCTGCGCAATGCCATAGGCAATCGATCGGTTGGACAGCAGGCCGGTGATCAAAAAGCGCTTGCCGGCGAGAAATCCCATGTTGTCTCCGCGAGGGTCAAAGAAGGAAGATTTTGGCATGCGCGCTGTCCGGGGCGCCAGATGCGCCGGCCCGCGGTGCCGGCATGCCGACGCAACGAACGGGCCCAGGACTTGCTTGGTCTTGTGGGGCGCGGTAGAATCCTGCTTTCGCTAAGTCATTGTGAGCCATTGTAAATAATGGGCGGAGATATCCAGCCCATTTTTTTTGCTTGGCCTCGTTTGCGTCGCGTTGCATGGCGAAGTGCGTGCCGAGGTGCGTGTCGATGCGGGGCTGGGGTGGCTGGTTGCGGTGGCTTGTTGCGCTTGTGGGCTGTGGGCGCCTCGCGGGTGGTCGGCGCGCGTGCAAGTTGCGGATGGTGTTGCTGCGGGAGTGTTGGGTACGCGATGGGTTGGCAGGCCTTGGTTGAGAACACGGTGACGGGGTTGGGGTACGACTTCGTCGAGTGCGAGCGCAGCCCGGGAGGGCTGCTGCGCGTGTTCATCGACCGCGTGGCTGGCGATCCGCGGGGCGCCTTCATCACCGTGGACGATTGCGAGCGGGTGACGCGCCAGCTCCAGTACGTGCTGGAAGTGGAAAACGTCGACTATCGACGCCTGGAGGTGTCGTCTCCTGGTCTGGATCGGCCGTTGCGCAAGGAGGCCGATTACCACCGCTTTGTCGGCCAGGAAGTGGAGATCACTCTCAAGCAGGCTTTCCAGGGGCGGAAGAAGTACCGTGGCGTGTTGGAGCCGCTGGACTCGGGGTGGCGCCTGGTGTTGCGCGAGGGCCTCCAGGAGCAGGCATTGGATTTTTCTCTGGACGAGGTGCGTGAAGCCCGCCTGGTGCCCGTGATCGACTTCAAGGGTCGGCGCAAGGGGCAAGCTGGGGCTGCGCCCACGGACGATGCACAAGAAGACGGAGGTCAGGAATCATGAACCGCGAGCTGTTGATGTTGGTGGACGCGATCTCGCGTGAGAAGAACGTGGAACGCGATGTCGTGTTCAGCGCAGTCGAGGCCGCCTTGGCATCCGCCACCAAGAAGCTCTACGAGGGCGAGGTCGATATCCGTGTGGTGATCGACCGTCAGACCGGTGAGTACGAGACTTTCCGTCGCTGGCACGTCGTGCCGGACGAGGCTGGGCTGCAGCAGCCCGATGCGGAAATCCTGCTGTTCGAGGCGCGTGAACAGATTCCCGATATCGAAGTCGGCGACTATATCGAAGAGCCGGTCGAGTCCGTGCCGATCGGCCGAATCGGCGCGCAAGCGGCCAAGCAGGTCATCTTGCAAAAAATCCGCGATGCCGAGCGGGAGCAATTGCTCAACGACTTTCTGGCTCGCGGCGACAAGATCTTCGTGGGGACCGTCAAGCGGATGGACAAAGGCGACCTGATCGTCGAGTCTGGTCGTGTCGAGGGGCGCCTCAAGCGCAGCGAGATGATCCCCAAGGAGAACTTGCGCACCGGAGACCGTGTGCGTGCGGTGATTTTGGAGGTCGATCCGAGCTTGCGGGGGCCTCAGATCATCCTGTCGCGCAGCTCGCCGCAGTTCATGATCGAGCTGTTCCGCCAAGAGGTGCCAGAAATCGAGCAGGGCCTGCTGGAGATCAAGAGCTGCGCCCGCGACCCTGGCTCGCGGGCCAAGATCGCGGTGCTGTCGCACGACAAGCGGGTCGATCCGATCGGCACCTGTGTGGGCGTGCGCGGCTCGCGGGTGAATGCCGTGACCAACGAGCTTGCCGGCGAGCGTGTGGACATCGTGCTGTGGTCCGAGGACCCAGCACAGTTCGTGATTGGTGCGCTGGCCCCGGCCAATGTCGTGTCCATCGTGGTGGACGAGGAACGCCACGCGATGGATGTCGTGGTGGACGAGGAGAACCTGGCGATCGCCATTGGCCGCGGAGGGCAGAATGTGCGCCTGGCCTCGGAATTGACCGGCTGGCGCATCAACATCATGACCGCCGAGGAGTCCAAGGCGAAGCAGGCCGAGGAAACCAGCGCGATCCGTCGCTTGTTCGTCGAGAAGCTCGATGTCGACGAGGAGGTGGCCGACATCCTCATCGAGGAAGGGTTCACCAGTCTCGAAGAGGTGGCCTATGTGCCGCTGCAGGAGATGCTCGAGATCGAGGCATTCGACGAGGACACCGTCAACGAGCTGCGCACGCGCGCCAAAGATGCGTTGTTGACGATGGAAATTGCCCGTGAGGAGAAGGTCGAAGAGGTGTCGCAGGACCTGCGCGATCTCGAAGGGCTGAACGCGGATTTGATTGCCAAGCTGGCCGACGCCGGCATCCACACCCGCGATGATCTCGCCGACTTGGCGGTCGATGAGCTGATCGAGATGACCGGTGTCGACGAGGCACAGGCCAAAGCGCTCATCATGAAGGCTCGAGAACACTGGTTCACGGCCTGAAGGCTGCACCGAGGTTCCGCCCGTCCAGCCCAAGCAAGTTCGTCAAGGATCACACACAATGGCCGTTACCACAGTCGCACAGTTCGCCTCCGAGCTGAACCGCCCCGCCGCGACGCTGCTGGAGCAGTTGAAGTCCGCCGGGGTGGCGAAAGCCTCGCCGGAAGACTTGCTGACCGAGTCCGACAAGGAGCGTTTGCTGGAGTACCTGCGCATGGCGCACGGAACCGCCGGCACCGAGCGCAAGAAGATCACGATCACGAAGAAGTCCACCACCGAGATCAAGCAGGCCGATGCTTCGGGCAAGGCGCGCACGATCCAAGTGGAGGTGCGCAAGAAGCGCGTGTTCGTCAAGCGTGACGAAAGCGCTTCGCCGGTCGAAGAGGTCGCCGCGCCCAAGCCCGTCGTCGACGAGGCCGAGCTGCGCCGCCGCGAGGAAGAGGCCAACCGTCAAGCCGAACTCTTGCGCCGTCAAGAAGAGGAGTTGGCCGAAAAGCGCCGCCAGCGCGAGGAACAGGAGCGGCGTCAGCGCGAGGAGGCCGAGGCCCGTGCGCGCGAGCAGGCCGAGCGTGAGGCGGCCGAGAAGGCCCGTGCCGAACAGGCGGCCCGTGCCGAGCAGGCGCGTCGCGCCGAGCTGGCCGCTGCCCAAGGGCCGGCCCAAGCGCCTGCGGCCGCACCGGCTCAGGCACCGGCACCGGCGCCGGCACCGGCTCAGGCGGCCGCCGAGCCGCCCAAGTCCGCCGTGCGGGTGGTCAAGGCCGTCGATGTCGAGGCCGAAGAAAAGCAACGCCTGGCCGAGCTGGAGCGTAAACGCAAGGCCGCTGAAGCCGAGGCGGCTGCGATTCGGGCCATGATGGCCGCTCCCAAGCGCGGCGTGATGACGGCCAAGAAGCCCGAGGAAGACAAACCCAAGGCCGAAGCGGGCAAGGAAGGCATCAAAGGCACCATTCACAAACCCAAAACATCGGCGTCTGCCGCTGCGGCGCCAGCCTCGCCCAGCAGCGCACCCAAGCCGGGCGACAAGAAGTCGGTCAAATCCGAGAAGCTTTCGTCCAGCTGGGCCGACGACGCGGCCAAGAAGCGCACGCTCAAGACGCGCGGCGACACGGCGGCCACCACTCGGGGTGGCTGGCGGGCACCTGCCAAGGGCGGCGCGCGCCGGGGAGACCGTGGCGAGACGGCCACGACCTTCGTGGCACCGACCGAGCCGCAGGTCTACGAGGTGCATGTGCCAGAAACCATCACCGTGGCCGAGCTGGCCCACAAGATGTCGGTCAAGGCCTCCGAAGTGATCAAACAGCTGATGAAGCTGGGGCAGATGGTCACGATCAATCAGCAGCTCGACCAGGAAACCGCGATGATCGTGGTCGAGGAAATGGGGCACAAGGCCTTCGCCGCCAAGCTCGACGACCCGGAGGCTTTCCTCGAGGAAAGCCAAACCGCACATCAAGCCGAGCTGGTGACGCGCGCCCCGGTGGTGACCGTGATGGGCCACGTCGACCATGGCAAGACCTCCTTGCTGGACTACATCCGTCGATCACGGGTGGCCGCAGGCGAAGCCGGTGGAATCACGCAGCACATCGGCGCCTACCATGTGGACACGCCTCGTGGCACGATCACTTTCCTGGACACGCCTGGTCACGAGGCGTTCACGGCCATGCGGGCACGTGGTGCCAAGGCCACGGACATCGTGATCCTGGTGGTGGCTGCCGACGACGGTGTGATGCCGCAAACTCGCGAAGCCATCCATCACGCCAAAGCCGCGGGTGTGCCTATCGTCGTGGCGGTCAACAAGATCGACAAGCCCGATGCCAATCCCGAACGTGTGAAGCAGGAGCTCGTGGCCGAGGAAGTCGTGCCCGAGGAGTATGGCGGCGATGCCCCGTTCTGTCTGGTGTCGGCCAAGACGGGGGAGGGGATCGACAACCTGCTGGAGAACGTGCTGCTGCAAGCCGAAGTGCTCGAACTCAAGGCCCCCGTGGATGCGCCGGCCAAAGGCTTGGTCATTGAGGCGAAGCTGGACAAAGGCCGTGGTCCGGTGGCCACGGTGCTGGTGCAGTCGGGCACGCTCAAGCGCGGCGATGTGGTGCTGGCAGGAGCCAGTTACGGCCGCGTAAGGGCCATGATCGATGAGAACGGCAAACCCACTCAGCAAGCGGGACCGTCCATTCCGGTCGAGATTCAGGGTCTGACCGAAGTGCCCCAGGCCGGCGACGAGTTCATGGTGCTGGCCGACGAGCGTCGTGCTCGCGAGATCGCTACTTTCCGCCAGGGCAAGTATCGAGACGTCAAGCTGGCCAAGCAGCAAGCCGCCAAGCTCGAGAACATGTTCGAGCAAATGGGGCAAGGTGATGTGAAGACCTTGCCACTGATCATCAAGGCCGACGTGCAGGGTTCACAGGAGGCGCTGGCCTCTTCGCTGCTGAAGCTGTCCACCGACGAGGTCAAGGTGCAAATCGTGCACGCGGCCGTGGGTGGCATCAGCGAAAGCGACGTCAACCTTGCGCTGGCATCCAAAGCGGTCATCATCGGCTTCAATACCCGCGCCGATGCGGGCGCGCGCAAGCTGGCCGAGCACAATGGGGTGGACATCCGCTACTACAACATCATCTATGACGCGGTCGACGAAGTGAAAGCGGCCATGTCGGGCCTGCTTGCGCCGGAGCAGAAGGAAGAGATCATCGGCACGGCCGAGGTCCGCCAAGTGTTCCGCATCTCCAAGGTGGGAACGATTGCCGGATGCATGGTGCTGTCCGGTGTGGTCCGCCGCAATGCCCGCTTGCGTCTGCTGCGTGACAACGTCGTCATCTACACCGGCGAACTGGAGTCGCTCAAACGCTTCAAGGATGATGTGCGCGAGGTCAAGGAAGGCTTCGAGTGTGGTCTGAGCATCAAAAACTACAACGACGTCCAGGAAGGTGACCACCTCGAATTTTTCGAGATCAAGGAAGTGGCACGCACGCTGTAAAGGCGGAGGCGCTCTCGCGCTCAGGCCCCGCCGATCGAAAGATGGGCGGGGTTTGTGTTTCTGGCAGCAACCGGAGTCCCACCATGCGACACAAGCGATCCATTCCCAACCGTGCCCACCGGGTGGCCGATCAGATTCAACGCGACCTGGCCGAACTCATTCGCGAGCTGAAAGATCCTCGCATTGGGATGGTCACCCTCAACGCAGTGGAAGTCACGCCGGACTATGCCCATGCGAAGGTCTACTTCTCGCTACTGGTCGGCGATCCCGAGGAAACCCAGGCTGCCTTGAACGAAGCCGCCGGCTATCTGCGCAATGGGCTGTTCAAGCGCTTGCAGATTCACACCGTGCCCACCTTGCATTTCATTTTCGATCGCACGACCGAACGGGCTGCCGATTTGAATGCGCTGATCGCGCAGGCCAACGCCACCCGCGCCAAGGACTGAACTCGTCATGCCTGCAGCCGTCACCGTTGCGCCAGCGCGCCATCGCATCGAGCGCCGTGCGCTGCACGGCGTGTTGCTGCTCGACAAGCCCCGCGGACTGAGCAGCAATGATGCCTTGCAGAAAGTCAAACGGTTGTTGCAGGCCCAAAAGGCCGGTCACACCGGGACTTTGGATCCCCTGGCCACCGGCCTGTTGCCCTTGTGTTTCGGTGCGGCCACCAAGTTCTCTCAGGTCAGTCTCGAAGCCGACAAGGCCTATCGTGCAGTGCTGCAATTGGGGCGGCGCACGACCACGGGCGATGCCGAAGGCGCCGTGATCGATGAGCGCCCCGTCTCGCTGACGCAGGCTCAGGTGGAGGCTGCGCTGGCCCGTTTCACCGGCGAAGTCGAGCAGATCCCCCCGATGCACTCGGCCCTCAAGCGCGAGGGACGGCCGCTGTACGAATATGCCCGTGCCGGCGTGGAGGTGGAGCGTCAAGCCCGGCGCGTGAAGATCCATCGCCTCGATCTCGTGGCCTGGCGGGATGATCGGCTGGAGATCGATGTCCTGTGCAGCAAGGGCACCTATGTGCGCACGCTGGCCGAGGATCTTGGCCAAGCGCTGGGCTGTGGCGCCCATTTGCTGGACCTGCGTCGCACGGCCAGCGGCCCGTTGTCCGTCGGGCAGGCCGTCACACTCGAGAGGCTGGAGCAGATGGCGCCAGCCGAGCGAGATGCGCAGATCCTGAGCCCAGACGTGCTGCTCGCCCATTGGCCGGCCGTGCATCTGGCCGCTGACGAGGCTGGACGCTTCCTGAGCGGGATGCGTCGACGGCTGAACCATCCCGATGCGCAGGCCGTTCGCGTGTACGGTCCGCAAGCGGGGGCCTTTCTCGGCAGCGCCCGGATCCGTGCCGGCGAACTCATTCCCATGCGGCTATTGAGCCCGCCCGAGGTGCAGGCCTTGCTCGCGCTTGCCTCCCATTCATTCTGATTGCACTGTCCAGATCGCCTCATCCGGGGCGCCATCGTCCATTCATCATGACCAAGCCCATCCGCAACATTGCCATCATTGCGCACGTCGACCACGGTAAGACCACGCTGGTGGACCAACTGCTGCGTCAATCCGGAACCTTCCGCGAGAACCAGCAGGTCGGCGAACGGGTGATGGACAGCAACGACCTGGAGCGCGAGCGTGGCATCACCATCCTGGCCAAGAACTGCGCCGTCAGCTGGCGCGGGACGCACATCAACATCGTCGATACGCCTGGGCATGCCGACTTCGGTGGTGAAGTCGAGCGTGCGCTGTCGATGGTCGATGGTGTCGTGTTGCTGATCGACGCGCAGGAAGGCCCGATGCCGCAGACCCGCTTCGTCACGAAGAAAGCGCTAGCGTTGGGTCTCAAGCCCATCGTGGTCGTCAACAAGGTCGACAAGCCCGGGGCGCGTCCCGACTATGTCATCAACGCGGCCTTCGATCTGTTCGACAAACTGGGCGCAACCGAGGAACAGCTCGATTTCCCCGTGGTGTATGCCTCGGGTCTGAATGGTTGGGCTTCGCTCACCGAAGGCGAGCCCGGCACCCGCTGGGGGGAGGACATGAGCCCGCTGTTCGAGACGATCTTGCAGCATGTGCCTGTCCATCAAGGGGATCCGCAGGCGCCTTTGCAGCTGCAAATTTCTTCGCTGGACTATTCCACCTACGTGGGCCGCATCGGTGTGGGACGGATCAACTCCGGCACGCTGCGCCCCGGGATGGATGTGCTGGTGATGGAGGGGCCGGAGGGCCGGTCCTACCGAGGACGCATCAACCAAGTTCTGAAGTTCGAAGGACTCGAGCGTCGGCAGGTCGAGTCTGCGGGACCTGGCGACATCGTGCTGATCAATGGCATCGATGAGATTGGCATCGGTGTGACCGTCACGTCGATCGAGCAGCCGCGGCCACTGCCCATGCTCAAGGTCGACGAGCCGACACTGACGATGAATTTCTGCGTCAACACCTCGCCGCTGGCCGGACGCGAGGGCAAGTTCGTCACGAGTCGCCAGATTTGGGACCGGCTACAGAAGGAGCTGCAATCCAACGTGGCCCTGCGTGTGCGTGAAACCGGCGAGGATGGCGTCTTCGAAGTGTCTGGGCGAGGCGAATTGCATCTGACCATCCTGTTGGAGAACATGCGTCGTGAAGGGTACGAGCTCGCCGTCTCCAAGCCCCGTGTGGTGTTTCGCGAGATCAATGGCCAGCGTTGTGAGCCCATGGAGTTCGTCACGGCCGACGTGGAGGAGCAGCACCAAGGCGGTGTGATGCAGGCTCTGGGCTTGCGCAAAGGTGAACTGGTCAACATGGAGCCCGATGGCATGGGGCGTGTGCGTCTGGAGTACCGCATTCCCGCCCGTAGTCTCATCGGCTTCCAAAACGAATTTCTCAACCTCACCCGCGGCACCGGTCTGTTGAGCAACATCTTCGACGGCTATGAGCCTTACAAAGGCGAGATCGAGGGGCGCAAGAACGGCGTGCTGGTCAGCCAAGAGGATGGTGAGATCGTCACCTATGCGCTGGGCAAGCTCGATGACCGCGGGCGGATGTTCGTCAAGCCAGGTGATCCCGTGTATGAGGGGATGATCGTCGGCATCCACAGCCGCGAAAACGACCTCGTCGTCAACGCAGTGCGCACCAAGCAGCTCACCAACTTCCGCGCTTCGGGCAAGGATGATGCGATCAAACTCACCCCACCGATCGAGCTGACGCTGGAGTATGCGGTGGAGTTCATCGAGGACGACGAACTCGTCGAGATCACGCCCAAGTCGATTCGGCTGCGCAAGCGTTTCCTGAAGGAGCACGAGCGCAAGCGTGCACAGCGCGAGGCAGCCTGAATGGGCGCTGCCATCCACGAGGAGATCCTCGCATGACGCATGGACGCGCCATCGCTTTGATGGTGCTCGTGACGCTGATGTGGAGCATTGCTGGGGTGCTCACCCGGCATCTCGAGGCCGCACGTACCTTCGAAGTGACCTTTTGGCGCAGCTTCTTCAATGCGGCCTTCATGGCCGTGGCCCTGCTGCTGTGGAAGGGTCGAGGGCTGTGGGAAGAGCTGCGCCACGGTGCTTGGCCACTGTGGGTGTCGGGCGTGATGTGGTCGGTCATGTACACCTGCTTCATGGTGGCGCTGACGCTGACCACCGTGGCCAATGTGCTGGTGACGATGGCCCTGGGCCCCCTGATGACCGCGCTGCTGGCGCGCCTGACGCTTCGCCACCGCTTGCCTGCCCACACCTGGGGCGCCATCGTCGTGGCTGGTGCCGGGATCGCGTGGATGTATGGGCGCGAATGGGCCGTGGCCGAGCTGCGTCACCTGGTCGGCACCCTCGTGGCCCTGGGCGTGCCGCTGGCGGCGGCCATCAACTGGACGGTGATCCAGCATACCACCCAGCAACCCAACGATGCCCGGCGTCGAGACATGCTGCCAGCGGTGCTGATCGGTGCCGTGATCTCTGCGGCCGTGACACTGCCGCTGGCCTGGCCCTTTCAGGCCCGTGCCCATGACCTGGGACTGCTGGCGACGCTGGGGGTGTTCCAGTTGGCAGTGCCTTGCCTGATCGCGGTGCAACTGGCGCGTGTGCTGCCCGCGCCGGAAGTGGCATTGCTGGCCCTGCTGGAGGTGATCTTCGGCGTGGCTTGGGCTTGGCTGGGTGCCAACGAGGTGCCGTCCCCCCATGCCTTGCAGGGCGGCATGCTGGTGCTGGGGGCCCTGGTGTTCAACGAGGCCGTGGGGCTGCGTCGCACTGCCCGGGTGTCCACCGTGCCGCTTTCCGAGATTTCTCTCACACGACAAGGAGACCAACGATGGCACTGACCCTTCCCGCCCTCAGTGGTGAGGGCCTGGTTCTGGCCGAGCGCCGCGGCAGTCTGGGCCTGATCACGCTGAACCGCCCTCAATCGCTCAACGCCTTGTCCTTGTCGATGATCCGCGACCTCACCGCCTGGCTGCTGGCCTGGCGTGAGGATCCCGTGGTGCAAGCGGTGCTGGTTCGCGGCGCTACACAGGACGGCAAAGGCGTGGCATTTTGTGCCGGCGGAGACATTCGCTTCTTCCACCAGGCCGCACTGGCGGGCGATCCGCGGCTGGAGGATTTCTTCACCGAGGAGTACCGCCTCAACCACTTGATCCATGCATACCCGAAGCCTTACATCGCTTTGATGGATGGCATCGTGATGGGTGGAGGCATGGGAATCAGCCAAGGCGCGGCGCTGCGCATCGTGACCGAGCGCACGAAGATGGCCATGCCCGAGACCAACATCGGTCTCTTTCCCGATGTGGGCGGGGGGTGGTTCCTCTCGCGCTGCCCGGGGCGGGTGGGTGAGTTTCTGGCATTGACTGGCCAGGTCATCGGGGCGGGTGATGCGATCGCCTGGGGCTTGGCCGACGGATATCTGCCCAGTGTGGCCATGGACGAACTGGTCGAGGCCTTGTCCGTCGACGCCGATGCCGTGAGTTTGATGGCGCTGGCCCGATCCCGCTTGCACCCGGCTCCCGAACCGATGCTGCGGCCGCACCTCACGACCATCGATCGCTGCTTCGCTGGTGAGGACGTGCCCGCCATCTTGGCGGCGCTGGCCCAGCAGTCCGACAGCGACTGGCCGGCACAGATCGCTGCGACCTTGCGCAAGCGCTCACCCCTGATGCTGGCCGTCACGCTCGAACAGATTCGTCGCGCCCGCCGCATGACGCTGGCCGAGGACCTGCGCATGGAACGCGATCTGGTGCGCCATTGCTTTCATTTGCGCCCAGGTGCAGCCAGCGAGACCGTGGAGGGCATTCGTGCGCTGGCCGTGGACAAGGACCATGCACCACGCTGGAATCCAGCGCGCATCGAGGACGTCACCCCCGAGATGGTGCAGGCCTTCTTCGTCAGCCCCTGGCCAGCCCATGCCCACCCCCTGAACGGGTTGTACTGAACGATCGCGCGACCGACGGTCGCGTGCTACGCTCAGTGTCGAATCGAAGCCCGAGCCGCAGTGCGTATGCAAGCCCCTGCCAAATACTTGCTGCTCATCGAGCAGGGTGGCGTCATGGTCGCGCGCCTGTTCGACGGTGAGCGTCGCCATGTGCTCGACTTCGACGCCGGCTCCGAGGAGGTGGCCGTCATGACCGCCGGCCTGCAGCCCCATGTCGGTGCCCAGGGCAAGGAGTGGGATGCGGCCTTGGCGGGTCACAACGAACGAGAGCGCTCGACGGCCCAGGTGTACGTGCTCGACCTTTGAGCATCCCTGGCACGGGCACGGACTCAGCCTGGCTGAGAAAATCATGCTTTTTCACTGTCTGCGCGCGTGACCCAAATCCTCAACGACTGCCATCCCTGGCGAGTGTCCGTGGCCCCCATGATGGATTGGACGGATCGGCACTGCCGCTACTTCCATCGGCTCATCACCCGGCACACTCGCCTCTACACCGAGATGGTGACCACCGGGGCCTTGCTGCATGGGGACCAGGCCCGACACCTGGACTACAACGCCGAAGAGCATCCGGTGGCGCTTCAACTGGGCGGCAGCGAGCCCGAGGACTTGGCCGCCTGCGCCCGGCTCGCGCAACGCTGGGGCTATGACGAGGTGAATCTGAACTGCGGTTGCCCCAGTGAGCGAGTGCAGCGGGGCGCCTTCGGGGCCTGTTTGATGAAGGAAGCCGGCTTGGTCGCCGACGCGGTCAAGGCCATGCGCGACGCGGTGGATTTGCCGGTGACCGTCAAACACCGCATCGGCGTGGACCGGCACGAGAGCTACGACTTCGTGCGTGACTTCGTCGGCACGGTCAGCGAAGCCGGCTGTGAGGTCTTCATCGTCCATGCCCGCAATGCCTGGTTGCAGGGGCTCAGCCCGAAAGAGAATCGCGACATCCCGCCGCTGCGCTACGAAATCGTGCATCGCCTCAAGCGCGACTTCCCCCAGTTGACCATCGTCATCAACGGCGGCTTGAAGGACGACGATGCCATGGCGCAGCAGCTTGAACATGTCGATGGGGTGATGATCGGTCGCCAGGCCTACCACAACCCCTATGCCATGGCCTGCTGGGATGCGCGCTTTGCTGGACGGGCCGAGCCGGCGCCCGAGCGACGAGCCATCGAGGCCGACATGGTGGCGTACTGCGAGCGGATGCAGATTCGACACAATGTGCCTTGGCCGCACATCGTTCGGCACATGCTGGGTCTATACAACGGCGTGCCCGGTGCGCGTCGGTGGCGGCAGGTGTGGTCCGACCACCGGCTGCGGCATCGGCCGCCCGCCGAGGTCATGGCCCTGGCCCGTCAAGCGATGGAGCAGGCAGCCGCCCGTCAAGCCGAAGGGGTGGCCATCGCGTGAGATGGGGCGGCGGCCTCAGGTGGCCGGCGCCAGCCGGCGCGCTGGCCAGGTGGCCAACACCACGCCGGACAGGGCCAAACCGAAGGCCCAGGCATGCAAGGCGGTGAAACGCTCGCCCAAAGCCAAGACCCCGACCAAGCCCGCGCTGATGGGCAGGAAGACGGTGAAGATGCCGGCCGATGCGGCAGGAACATGGCGCAGGCCCGTCATCCAAAGCCACACGGTGATCATGCTGGCAGCCAGCGAATAGAACACCAACAAGCCCCAATGGCCGAGGGAGACTGCACCGAAATCGAACTGCCAGGCTGCCACCAGCCCAAAGGGCGTGACCAAGGCCCAGCCCCACAGATTCACCAGTGCACTGATGCGCTGGGCCGAGACATGGCCCGTAAGCTTCTTGCCGATCACCACGTACAGCGCTTCACAGCAGACCGCGGCAAACAGCAAGGCATTGCCCAACAGGGCGCGCAGTCCTCCCGTGTGCGAATCAGCGCCGCTGGCCTTGGCCACCGACAACACGACGATACCGCCTACGGCCAGCGCGATGGCGATTTGCACCCTGAGGGAGATGCGCTCACCCAGCAGCCACCACGACAGCACGGCCACCACGGCCGGGATGGAGGCCATGATCACGCCAGCAGCCAGCGCCGAGGTGAGTGACACACCGAACAGCATGCACACCGAAAACAGGAAGTTGCCGAAGAAAGACTCCCAGAACAGCAAGCGGCGGTCGGTGGCCGACAGCGGCTGCTGGCCGGGACGGCGGCGCACCCAACCGGCCATGGCCACTGCGGCGATGCCAAAGCGCAGCCAAGCCAGCAGCATGACCGGGAAGACGAGCACCAGAATCTTGGACAGCGCGACATAGCTGCCGACCAGGGCCATGCTCAGGGCCAGGCTGGCGTAAGCCGCCATGGGGACGGCCGAACTCAAGTGATCGCCCTCGCGTGTGTGCCGCGCCGACCGCATGCCAGGGGCATCAGCGCACCCTCCGCAGGGCCGTGGCCACGGCCTGGACGATCTGATCGATCTGCGCTTGGTCGATGATCAGCGGCGGGGATAGCGCGATCGTATCGCCCGTGGTGCGGATCAGCACGCCTTGCTCCCAACAATCGAGGAACACTTCGAACGCCCGTTTGGCCGGCTCCTCGGGACGAGGCGCCAGCTCGATGCCGCCCACCAGCCCGATGTTGCGCACATCGATCACATGTGGCAGGCCCCGCAGCGAATGCACCGCGTCGGCGAAGTAAGACTCCAGCTCGCCAGCCCGTGTGAGCAGGCCTTCTTCGGCATACGTGTCCAAGGTGCCCAAGGCCGCGGCGCAGGCCAGCGGGTGGGCCGAGTAGGTGTAGCCGTGGAAGAACTCGATCAAATGTTCGGGCCCCTGCATGAAGGCGTCATGGATCTCCTGTTTGACGAAGACCGCCCCCATCGGGACACAGCCATTGGTGATGCCTTTGGCCACCGTCATCAGATCTGGGGTGACGCCAAAGGTCTGTGCGGCAAAGGGCTGGCCCGTGCGCCCAAAGCCGGTGATGACCTCGTCGAAGATCAGCAAAATGCCATGCTTGTCGCAGATCTCGCGCAGGCGCTGTAGGTAGCCCTGCGGCGGGATCAGCACCCCGGTGGAGCCGGCCACCGGCTCGACGATCACCGCGGCAATCGTCGAGGCGTCGTGCAAAGCCACCAGGCGTTCCAAATCGTCGGCCAGCTCTGCGCCATAGGCTGGCTGACCGCGCGAAAAAGCATTGCGCGTCGGGTCATGCGTGTGGCGGAGGTGATCCACCCCGCTCAGCAAGCTGCCGAACATTTTGCGGTTGGCCACCATGCCGCCCACCGAGATGCCGCCAAAGTTCACGCCGTGATACGCCCGCTCACGACCGATCAGCCGCGTGCGCTGCCCTTCACCGCGCACACGGTGGTAGGCAATGGCCATCTTCAGCGCCGTTTCCACCGACTCCGAGCCCGAGTTCGTATAAAAGACTTTGTTCAGGCCGGGGGGAGTGAGCTGCACCAGCCGCTCGGCCAGCTCGAAGGCCTTCGGATGGCCCATCTGGAACGGCGGCGCATAGTCGAGTTCGCCGGCTTGCTGCTGAATCGCCTGGACGATCTTCGGTCGAGCATGTCCGGCGTTGACGCACCACAGCCCGGCCACCCCGTCGAGCACCTGCCGCCCCTCTGGCGTCCAGAAATACATGCCTTCGGCCCGAGCCAGCAGCCTGGGGGCTTTCTTGAATTGGCGGTTGGCCGTGAAAGGCATCCAGTAAGCATCGAGCTGGGGTTGCATGGGCGGTCTCCTCGGTGGCGCGCAGGTCCTCTAGTCTATGAAGCCCTTGGCGCAATGTGTATGCGACTCGCGGGGGCGCAAACCGGTCTGACGCAATATCATGCGGTCATCACAGTCAGTTTTCGTAGAAGATGCCTCCACCCGACGCGCCTGTGCAACTCGATGCCATCGACCGGCAGATTTTGAGGATGCTTCAGAACGATGGCCGCATGTCCAATCAAGAGCTGGCCGAACGGGTGCATCTATCGCCTTCGGCCTGCTTGCGCCGCGTGCGGCGTCTCGAAGAGGAAGGGGTGATCGCCCGCTACGTGGCGCTGCTCCACCCGCGGGCCGTGGGGCAGCCGGGAATCTCGTTCACCATCGTGAACTTGGAAAGCATCACACCGCAAACCCGCCAGGCTTTCGAAGCGGCCGTGCGGGCCGAGGCCGCCATTCTGGACTGCTATTACGTCGCCGGCAGTCACGACTATCTGGTCCGCTTCGCCTATCGCGATGCCTCGGATCTCGAATCCTTCCATGAAACCGTGTTGTCGCGACTGCCGGGCGTCGTGCGATTGAATTCCATGTTGGTGCTGCGCACGGTCAAGCACACCACCGCCTTGCAGATCTGAACCCCCTGGGCAGCATGAACGAACCTGTGAGCACCCTGTACCAGCCCAGCGGGCTGGAACATGTCTTCGTCTACGGGACCCTGCGTCGTGGCGGGGCCAATGACATCACCCGCTTGGATCCACCGGGACGCTTCGTGGGGCCGGCATCGGTCAGGGGGTGGCTGTACAGCCTAGGGCGCTACCCCGGCTTGCTGCTGGACGAGCGAGGGCCGGCAGTGGCCGGGGAGGTCTATCACCTCGATCCGAAGCTCGAGCGCGTGCTCGATGGCATCGAGGAAGTCTATCCGCAACAACGCGACGAATACCTCAAGCGGCGGGTGACGGTGGAGGTGGCCGGGCGGATGCTGGATTGCCTGGTCTATGAAATCCACCCGCGCTATGTGCAGGGCCGTGCGGTGCTGAGCCCGCCGGATTGGCTGCAGCATGCGCCTGCGGCGGGATGAGGGCGCTTGCTGCGACGCAGTGCCTGGCCCAAGATCGGCGCAGACCGTATTCCACATCGCGCAAATTGGTTTTCTCAATATGAGATGCCGCACTGCTGCAGCGCCGCATAATTTTTCATTGTGGTAAATATTTTTTTGTATTGCGAAATTAAAAACATAAGTCTTTGATTCTCAAAGAAAAAATTTTTAGTCTTATATAAGACATAAGTCTTGGCGAGGCGGCGGCGGCTCCGTATCCTTGAGTTCATTCCAACCCCTTGTCTTTTTCAGTCAGAACGGAGCCTGCCATGAGCAACCTGACCCGCGAACAACAAGCCGCTGCCCTGGAGAAGGACTGGGCTGAGAACCCCCGTTGGAAGGGGATCAAGCGCAGCTATTCCGCCGCTGATGTGGTGCGTTTGCGCGGCTCGATCCAGATCGAGCACACGCTGGCCAAGCGCGGCGCTGAAAAGCTGTGGAACCTGGTCAACACCGAGCCCTTCGTCAACGCGCTGGGCGCCTTGACCGGCAACCAAGCCATGCAGCAAGTCAAGGCCGGCCTGAAGGCGATCTATCTGTCGGGCTGGCAAGTGGCTGGCGACGCCAACTTGGCCGGGGAGATGTACCCCGACCAGTCCTTGTACCCGGCCAACTCCGTGCCGGCCGTGGTGCGTCGCATCAACAACACCCTCTTGCGTGCCGACCAGATTCAATGGTCCGAAGGCAAGAACGACATCGACTTTTTCGCGCCCATCGTGGCCGATGCCGAAGCGGGCTTCGGCGGCGTGCTCAATGCTTTCGAACTGATGAAGGCCATGATCGATGCGGGCGCCGCCGGTGTGCACTTCGAGGACCAACTGGCCTCGGTGAAGAAGTGTGGCCACATGGGCGGCAAGGTGCTGGTGCCCACGCGCGAAGCCATTTCCAAACTGGTGGCTGCGCGTCTGGCGGCTGACGTGATGGGCACGCCCACGGTGCTGATCGCCCGTACCGATGCCGAGGCTGCCGATCTGATCACCAGCGACATCGACGACAACGACAAGCCGTTCTGCACCGGCGAGCGTACCGTCGAGGGCTTCTTCCGCACCAAGCCGGGTCTGGAGCAAGCGGTGTCCCGCGGATTGGCCTACGCGCCCTATGCCGACATGATCTGGTGCGAAACCGGCAAGCCGGACCTGGTGTACGCCAAAAAGTTCGCCGAGGCCATTCACAAACAGTTCCCGGGCAAGCTGCTGGCTTACAACTGCTCTCCCTCGTTCAACTGGAAGAAGAATCTGGACGACGCCACCATCGCCAAGTTCCAGCGCGAGCTCGGCGCCATGGGCTACAAGTTCCAGTTCATCACGCTGGCGGGCTTCCACAGCCTGAACTACTCGATGTTCGAGCTGGCGTATGGCTACGCCCGCAACCAGATGAGCGCCTTCGTCGAATTGCAGGAGAAGGAGTTCGCCGCCGCCGAGAAGGGCTTCACGGCCGTGAAGCACCAGCGCGAGGTCGGCACCGGCTACTTCGATGCCGTGACCACCACGATCGAGCGCGAGGCCTCCACCGCTGCGCTCAAGGGGTCGACCGAAGACGAGCAGTTCTTCGACCACAAGCACGGCTGAAATTCGCATCGATCGCCGGCCGACATGGCCGGTGGCTGAACAAGCTCCCGCATCCTGGTGGATGCTCTTGGCCCGCGGGCTGCTCGGCCTGCGGGCTCTTTTTTTGGTCTTGCGGTACAATCGAACACAATTCCCATTGGCAAGAGCGAGAAAGGCGCGACAGGTTATGACACCGCGAACTTCGACCGTGACTACCCCGGAGGTCTAGTCGGTCGGCCGCGGCGATCCTGAGTCTTCGTTCTTCCTGGATGAAAAGCGCGGCGCCCCCGCGCTTTTTTTGTGACTGGAGATCCCATGGTTAGTGTTCAACTTCCTGACGGTTCGCGCCGTGAGTTCCCCGCGCCGGTCTCGGTGGCCGAGGTGGCGGCCTCGATCGGTCCTGGTCTGGCCAAGGCGGCGCTGGCTGGGCGCATCGGGCGTGGTGAGCAGGCCCGCCTGGTGGATACCAGTTTCGTGATCGACGGTCAGGACGTGCCGCTGGCCATCGTGACCGACAAGGACGCCGACGGCCTGGACATCCTGCGCCACTCCACGGCCCATTTGTTGGCCTATGCCGTCAAGGAGCTGTTCCCTGACGCCCAAGTCACCATCGGCCCGACGATCGAGAACGGCTTTTATTACGACTTCGCCTACAAGCGTCCCTTCACGCCCGAGGACTTGGAAGCCATCGAGCGGAAGATGGCCGAGTTGGCCAAGAAGAACGAGCCAGTGCTGCGCAAGGTCGTGCCGCGCGATGAGGCGGTGGCTTATTTCAAGAGCCTGGGCGAGCACTACAAGGCGCAGATCATCGAAAGCATTCCGCCTGGTGAGGAGGTGTCGCTCTACAGCGAGGGCAATTTCACCGACTTGTGTCGCGGGCCGCACGTGCCCAGCACTGGCAAGCTCAAGTATTTCAAGTTGACGAAAGTGGCGGGCGCCTATTGGCGGGGCGATCACCGCAATGAGCAGCTGCAGCGCATCTACGGGACCGCTTGGGCCACGAAAGAGGAGCTCGATCAGTATCTGCGCATGCTCGAGGAGGCTGAAAAGCGCGACCATCGCCGACTTGGCCGCGAACTCGACCTGTTCCACCTGGACGAACATGCGCCTGGGCTGGTGTTCTGGCATCCCAAAGGCTGGGCCTTGTGGCAGCAGGTCGAGCAGTACATGCGAGCGGTGTACCGTGACAACGGCTACCAGGAAGTCAAGGGCCCGCAGATCCTGGACCGCACGCTCTGGGAGAAAACCGGTCACTGGGACAAGTACCGGGACAATATGTTCACGACCGAGAGTGAAAAGCGGGACTACGCGCTCAAGCCCATGAACTGTCCGGGCCACCTGCTGATCTTCAAGCAGGGTATCAAGAGCTATCGGGATTTGCCGCTGCGCTACGGAGAATTCGGTCAGTGCCATCGCAACGAGCCCTCCGGTGGCCTGCACGGGATCATGCGGGTGCGTGGATTCACGCAAGACGACGGCCACATCTTCTGCACCGAGGATCAAATCCTCGATGAATGCGTGGCCTATACGGCCTTGCTGCAAAAGGTCTACAAAGACTTCGGCTTCGAGCACATCATCTACAAAGTGGCCACGCGCCCCGAGGCGCGTATCGGCTCGGACGAGTCTTGGGACAAGGCCGAGCATGCGCTGATGGAAAGCCTGCGCCGCTCCGGCTGCGACTTCGAGATCGCTGAGGGCGACGGAGCGTTCTACGGCCCGAAAATCGAATACACGCTCAAGGATGCGCTGGGGCGGCAGTGGCAGTGCGGCACGATTCAGGTGGACTTTTCGATGCCGCAGCGCTTGGAAGCCGAGTACGTGGCCGAGGATGGCTCGCGTCGCACGCCCGTGATGCTGCACCGGGCCATCGTGGGCAGCCTGGAGCGCTTCATCGGCATCTTGATCGAGCAGCACGCCGGGGCGCTGCCGGTGTGGTTGGCCCCGGTGCAGGTGGTGGTGGCCAACATCACCGATGCCCAGGCCGACTACGCCCGGGAAGTGGCCAAAACGCTGCAAAAACAAGGACTTAGAATCGCAACCGATTTGCGTAACGAAAAGATCACGTATAAAATCCGGGAGCATTCTTTGCAGAAGGTTCCGTACATCCTCGTCGTGGGCGACAAGGAGAAAGCGTCCGGAGCCGTTGCGGTGCGCGCCCGAGGCAATCAGGATCTCGGTGTGATGGTCCTCGATGCCTTCATTCAGAAGATCACGAGCGACATTGCCCAGAAGCTGTGACGCTTGGAGCGGGCTTGTGCCTGCTCCCTGCGGCCGCCGGGTGCGTGTGTGTTTGTCATTGGGGTCTGGCCCCTGGAGATTCGAGCCATCGCTACTTATCTTGACCGTCGCATCCCGAATGCGGAGCGCAAGCATCGCCTGAACCGTGAGATCACCGCGCCAGAGGTGCGCCTCAACGGGCCCAACAACGAGCCGCTGGGCATCGTGAGCCTCGCCGAGGCTTTGCGCATGGCCGCCGAAGCTGATGTCGATCTGGTCGAGATCGCGGCCACGGCCAATCCGCCTGTGTGCCGCTTGATGGATTACGGCAAGTTCAAGTACCAGGAGCAGAAGAAGGCGCACGAGGCCAAGCAGAAGCAGCACGTCATCGACATCAAGGAAGTCAAGTTCCGCCCTGGGACCGACGAGGGTGACTATCAAATCAAGTTGCGCAACCTGCGTCGATTCCTCGAAGATGGTGACAAGGGCAAGGTGACGCTGCGGTTCCGTGGTCGCGAAATCACACACCAAGAGATCGGGATGCGCCTGCTCGAGCGCGTGCGCGACGATCTGGCCGATGTGAGCGTGGTGGAGAACATGCCCAAGTTGGAGGGGCGCCAGATGGTCATGATCCTGGCGCCGAAGAAGAAAAAGTGATCACCTTCGGGTGATCGGCAGCCCGGCGGCGGTGGGTCGCCACGCCGGGGCAGTGGCCCGGGGCCGACAAGTCCGCGAAAGGTTCGCGGCGCCTCACGGGCACCCAGTAGAAGGAGCAGTCATGCCCAAAATGAAGACCAAGAAGAGCGCGGCCAAGCGGTTTCGCGTTCGTCCCGGTGGCACCGTCAAGCGGGGTCAGGCGTTCAAGCGCCACATCCTCACCAAGAAGTCGACCACTCGCAAGCGCCAACTGCGCGGTGCGGTCAATGTGCACGACAGCAACATGGGTCACATCGCTCGGATGATGCCCTTTGCGGGTCTGTGATCGTTTGGGTTGAAGGAGAAAGCACATGCCTCGCGTCAAACGTGGTGTCACCGCACGCGCCCGTCACAAGAAAGTTCTGGCTCTGGCCAAAGGCTTCCGGGGTCGCCGCAAGAATGTTTTCCGCGTCGCCAAGCAGGCGGTGATGAAGGCTGGGCAATATGCCTACCGTGACCGTCGTGCCAAGAAGCGTGAATTCCGTCAGCTCTGGATTGCCCGTATCAATGCAGCGGTGCGTGAGCGTGGTCTGACTTACAGCAAGTTCATGAACGGCATCAAGAAGGCGGCCATCGAGATCGACCGCAAGGTGTTGGCCGATTTGGCCGTGCACGATCCGGCGGCTTTTGGCAGCATCGTCGACAAGGTGAAGGCTCAACTCGCTGCTTGATTGCCATGATGGGCCCGCCAGTCGGCGGGTCCGACATTGCAGCTTCCCGGCTTCCCGGCCGGGCAGCCGGAAAGGCCGACACCGGGTTCGGCCTTTTTTTATTGCCGCAGGGTTTGCCTGGCGAGCCCCGCACCGCAACCTGACGTCATCCACGCATGAACGAGCTCGAACAACTGGTCCACAGCGCCCGTGCGGATTTCGACGCGGCCACGACCCCCGCCGACCTGGAAAATGCCAAGGCCCGTTACCTGGGCAAGTCCGGCCGCCTGACGGACTTGCTCAAGGGCTTGGCCGCCTTGCCGCCCGAGGAGAAGAAAACCCGTGGTGCGGCCATCAACGAGGCCAAGCAGCAAGTCGAAGCCTTGCTCAATGCGCGGCGGCAGGCCTTGGCCGATGCCGAGCTGGAGCGTCAGTTGCGCGCCGAGGCGCTGGACGTGAGCCTGCCGGGACGTCGGCGCGGTGTGGCCGGCTTGCATCCCGTGACCCGGGCCATGGAGCGTATCGAGGCCATCTTCGGTTCCATGGGGTTCGAGGTGGCCGATGGACCGGAGATCGAATCGGACTGGTTCAACTTCACGGCGCTGAACACGCCGCAGGACCATCCGGCCCGCTCGATGCACGACACGTTCTATGTCGAAGGGGGGCATTTGCTGCGCACCCACACCAGCCCGATGCAAATCCGGCATGCGGTGCAGCATGTCAAGCGCCATGAGGCGCGGCTTGCGTCGGGGCTTCCGATGCCGGATATCCGTGTCATTGCGCCAGGGCGAACGTATCGCGTGGACAGCGATGCAACCCATTCGCCGATGTTTCACCAGGTCGAGGGTCTGTGGGTTGGCCAAAACGTGAGCTTCAAGGACCTGAAGGCGGTTTACGTCAACTTCTTGCAGGAGTTCTTCGAGACCACGGACATCCGCATTCGGTTCAGGCCCAGTTACTTTCCGTTCACCGAGCCCAGTGCCGAGATTGACATGATGTTCGGCAGCGGGCCTTTGAAAGGCCGCTGGTTGGAGGTGTCCGGGTCGGGGCAGGTGCATCCGCAAGTGATTCGCAACATGGGTCTGGATCCCGAGCGCTACATCGGCTTTGCCTTCGGCTCGGGCATCGACCGTTTGGCCATGTTGCGCTACGGCGTGAACGACCTGCGCCTGTTCTTCGAGGGCGATCTGCGCTTTCTGTCGCAGTTTCGCTGATCTGTCCCCCCTAAGACTCTGTCTGCAAGGAAGACGACGTGCAATTTCCCGAGTCCTGGTTGCGCGAGTTCTGTGACCCGCCGCTGAGCACCGAAGCCCTGGCCGAACTGCTGACGATGGCCGGTCTGGAAGTGGAGGAGCTGCGTCCCGTGGCCCCGCCGTTTTCATCGGTGGTCGTGGCCCGAGTGCTGGAGGTGGAGCGGCACCCCAACGCCGATCGACTGAATGTGTGCCGCGTCGATGCCGGCACGGGGCAAACACTGCAAATCGTGTGCGGTGCGCCCAATGTGGGCGCGGGGCTGAAGGTGCCCTGTGCGCTGGTGGGGGCGCAGCTGCCGCCGGCGCAAGACGGGGGCGAACCCGTGCGCATCAAACTTGGCCAACTCCGAGGAGTGGAAAGCCAGGGCATGCTGTGCTCGGCGCGCGAACTCAAGCTCTCCGACGATCACGAGGGCTTGCTGGTGCTGGATGAGGACGCACCGGTGGGGCGCGACCTGCGCGAGGTGTTGTCGCTGGACGACACGCTGTTCACGCTCAAGCTCACGCCCAACCTGGCGCATTGTCTGAGTGTTTATGGCATTGCACGGGAGGTGTCGGCGCTGACCGGTGCGCCGTTGAAACAACCGGTTTTCCCGCCGGTGAGTGTGAGTCATGCCGACAGGCTGCCGGTGCGCATCGAGGCACCAGACTTGTGCGGGCGGTTTTCCGGGCGCATCATCCGGCACGTGAATCCGCGGGCAGCCACGCCGGCCTGGATGGTGCAGCGTTTGGCGCGTTGTGGCCAGCGTTCGGTCAATGCGTTGGTGGACATCTCGAACTATGTGATGTTCGAGTATGGCCAGCCCACTCACATTTTCGACCTCGACAAGATCCATGGGGGGCTGACGGTGCGCTGGGGGCGCCCGGGCGAGCGCCTGGAGCTGCTCAACGGTGAGACCATCGAGCTCGACGGGCAAGTCGGCGTGATCGCCGACGATGAGGCCGTCGAATCGCTGGCCGGCATCATGGGTGGGGAGCGCACGTCGACGTCCGATCACACCCGCAACATTTATGTGGAGGCGGCGTTTTGGTGGCCCAAGGCCGTGGCCGGCCGTTCGCGCCGCTACAACTTCTCGACCGACGCGGGGCATCGCTTCGAGCGCGGCGTCGATCCGGCGCGGACGGTGGACGTCATCGAGCGCATTTCGCAGCTGGTGCTGGACATCTGTGGTGGCCAAGCCGGACCGATCGATGACCAAGTGCTGCGTCTGCCTGAGCGTGCGCCCGTCAAGTTGCGAGTGGAGCGGGCCAGCAGAGTCATCGGCATGCCGGTCACGCAAGAGGACTGCGTCGGCGTGTTCCGCCGTCTGGGCCTGCAAGTTGCGCAGGAGCCGGGGTGTCTGACCGTGCAGCCGCCCAGTTGGCGCTTCGATCTGCAAATCGAGGAAGACCTGATCGAGGAAGTGATCCGTGTGCTGGGCTACGACCGGCTGCCGGATACCCCACCGCTGGCGCCCACGGTGGCCAAGGTGCGCTCGGAGTCGCGCCGTAGCCTGCATGCCGTGCGTCATGCCCTGGCGGCATTGGACTATCAGGAAACGTTGAACTTTAGCTTCGTCGAGCCTCAGTGGGAACGCGATTTCGCTGGCAATGAGCGTCCGATCCAGTTGCTCAATCCCATTGCAGCGCCCTTGAGCGTGATGCGATCCAGCCTGATCGGCAGCTTGGTGCAGGTGCTGCGGTTCAACTTGGCGCGCAAGGCCTCCAGGGTGCGTGTGTTCGAGGCGGGCAAGGTGTTCTTGCGCGATGCATCGGTGGTCGACTCGGACACGACGGTGGCCGGGCTGCGTCAACCGTTGTATGTGAGCGGGCTGGCTTATGGCCCGGTGGATGAGCTGCAGTGGGGACGCGAGGATCGCGTGGTCGATTTCTTTGACGTCAAAGGCGATGTCGAGACCTTGTTGGCACCGCTGCAAGCTCGGTTCGAACCTGGGGAGCATCCTGCGTTGCATCCGGGGCGTTGTGCTCGCGTGGTGGTCGATGGCCGTGTGGTGGGGCATGTGGGCGAGTTGCACCCGCGCTGGCGCCAGCGCTATGAACTGCCGCTCGCCCCGGTGGTGTTCGAGCTCGACGCCGAGGCGTTGTTGCAGCGTCCGCTGCCGGTGTACCGGCCGATTTCGCGCCAGCAACCGGTGTGGCGCGACATTGCCGTCATCGTGCGCGAAGGCGTGACGCATGATGCATTGCTGCAAGCCATCATGCAGGCGCCCACCGACGGGCTGGTGCGCCAGGCCGTGCTCTTCGATGTATACCGTCCCAAAACGCCGACGCCGGAGATTGGCCCCGGGCAGCGCAGTCTGGCGTTGCGATTGGAGTTGTTGGATGACCGAGGAGGTCTTACCGATGAGCGCATCGATGCCGCCGTGCGAGCCGTGGTCGATACGCTGAGCCAGCGTTTTGGAGCGAGGTTGCGGGCCTGAGCGCAGGCCGTCAGATGCCGGGCCGGCTCGGTGCTGCCCCTGCTGGCGTGGTTGGATGGATGGAGTATGAGATGGACCGAGTGATCCTCCCGGTGATCGAGACGCCGACCTTGACCAAGGCGGAATTGGCTGATCTGCTGTTCGAGCGTTTGGGGCTGAACAAGCGTGAGTCCAAGGACATGGTGGAGGCCTTCTTCGAGATCATCCATGACAGCCTGAGCCGCGGCGAGGATGTGAAACTCTCGGGTTTCGGCAATTTCCAGATCCGGCGCAAGGCCCCGCGCCCCGGGCGCAATCCGCGCACCGGGGAGTCCATCCCGATCAAAGCGCGCAATGTGGTCACATTTCACGCCAGCCACAAGCTCAAGGCCCTGGTGCAAGGGCAAACCCCATTGGCGGAAGACTTCGAGTAAAGTCTGAACTCTTCGGTACGATCTCATTGATTTTCAATGGAGAAGGCGCTCCCAGCCATTCCTGCCAAGCGCTACTTCACCATCGGTGAGGTCAGTGAACTGTGCGGCGTCAAACCCTATGTGCTGCGGTATTGGGAGCAGGAGTTCACGCAGCTCAAGCCGATGAAGCGGCGCGGCAATCGGCGCTATTACCAGCACCACGAGGTGTTGCTCATTCGCCGCATCCGAGAACTGCTCTACGAACACGGTTTCACGATCAGCGGGGCGCGCAATCGGCTCGCGGAGATGGGCTTGGCCGGCCGTGGCATGGAGGCGGCTCTCGACGCCGAGGGCTCGGACCGCCGTGCGGTGGGGGCGGCGGCCCCGGATTCGGCCACGGACCCGGGAGCCAAGGGCAGTTCAGCCCAGGACGCGGCCCCGTCTGTCGCGCCCCGCTCGATCTATGGCTTGCAGCAGCTGCGCGAAGAATTGCTGTCCATCCGGGCCATCCTGGCACAAGAGTGAAATTTGTGGCTATAATTCAAGGCTTCGTCGGGGTGTAGCGCAGCCTGGTAGCGCACTTGCATGGGGTGCAAGGGGTCGCGAGTTCGAATCCCGCCACCCCGACCATCGAATGCGAAAGCCCGGTGCCGACAAGGCGCCGGGCTTTTTGCTTGAGGGCTCGGGGAGGCAGTGTCGCGTGCGGCCATCGGGCCTTGCCTACCTTGGCCAGCCAGTCCCAACCGCGCGAGGGGGCAGGGCGTATGGGCGCACGGGCGTATGGGTGTCTGGAGCGGCCTTGCCGGGCGGCATCCCGGCAATGAGGGGCCCCGAGTCTCGACGAGAGGGGCGCTCTGATTTTCGATATAATCTTGCGCTTTCGTTCCTTGCCGCACTCGTGGGCAGGCTCCTATGGAGCCTGCCTTGACGCCCGGGGCGGCTTACCCACCCATCTCGATGGGAATCCACAAGGAGTGTCAATGCGTCACTATGAAATCGTCCTATTGATCCATCCGGATCAAAGCGAGCAGGTCGGCGCCATGCTCGAGCGCTACAAGGGCATGGTCACCTCCGCAGGTGGCAAGGTCCACCGTGTCGAGGATTGGGGCCGTCGCCAGTTGGCCTACATGATCCAGAAGCTCGCCAAGGCCCACTATGTGTGCTTGAACATCGAGTGCAGCAAAGAAACCTTGGCCGAGCTGGAGACGGCGTTCCGCTTCAATGACGCCGTGCTGCGGCATTTGACGGTGCAAAAGCGCAAGGCCGAGACCGCGCCGTCGGTCATGATGAAGGCCGTCGAGAAGGAAGAGGCCCGCAAGTCGCAACAGGAGGCGGCTGCCTGAATGAGGTGCTGCCGCGTGCCGTCGGTTGCCGAGCATGAACCAGGTGATGCTGGAAGCTCGGGTGACTGAGCGAGGTGCGCTGCGCTATACCCCGGCCGGACTTCCTGCGCTCGACTTGCTGCTGTCGCACGAGTCCACGTTGATGGAAGCCGCCATCCCGCGCAAAGTCCGCATGGACCTCAAAGCGGTGGTGATCGGGGCTTTGGCGGAGCAGTTGAGCCGCGTCGAGATGGGCAGTGTCCATCGCTTCGCTGGATTTCTGGCTTCTCAGCGCAATGGCCGCGGCGTGGTGTTGCACATCACTGGCCTGCTTTAGTGCATCGTTAATCTTCGGATAGATCAATTAGGAAAGTTCCATCATGGCTGCGCCCCGTAGCAAGCTCTCAAAGGATCGCAAGTCCAAGCGCAATCAGCAGTCGCTGCTGTTCAAGCGCAAGCGTTTCTGCCGCTTTACCGTCGCTGGCGTCGAGGAGATCGATTACAAGGATGTCGATACCTTGCGCGATTTCATTGGTGAGAACGGCAAGATCACGCCCGCCCGTCTGACTGGCACGCGCGCCATTTATCAGCGTCAGCTCTCGACGGCCATCAAGCGCGCCCGTTTCCTGGCTTTGCTGCCGTATACCGATCAGCACAAGGTTTGAGGAGTCCAGACATGCAAATCATCCTGCTGGAAAAAGTCGCCAATCTGGGCAACCTCGGTGATGTGGTCAAGGTCAAGGACGGCTATGCCCGCAACTTCCTGATTCCCACGGGGGCGGCCCGTCGCGCCACGGAGGCGGCCATCAAGGAGTTCGAAGCCAAGCGAGCCGAACTCGAGAAGGCCGCCGCCGAGAAACTCGCCGCTGCCCAGGCCTTGGGCGAGAAGATCAACGGCAAGACGGTGCAAGTCACCCAAAAGGCTGGGGTGGACGGCCGTCTGTTCGGTTCGGTCACGAACATCGACATTGCCGAAGCTCTGGGCAAGCTGGGCTTCCAGGTGCACAAGTCGCAGATCCGCTTGCCCAACGGCCCGATCAAGACCGTGGGCGAACACCCGGTGACGGTGGGGCTGCACACCGACGTGGTGGTGGAAGTGGTGGTCTCGGTGGTGGGTGAAACCGCCTGAAGACGCAAGGCTGTGCGACACAGGCCGGTGCCTCGCACCGGCCTTTTCGTTTTCTACACAGCTTGTTCTGCACAAAGGCACAGGCTGTCCCCGAGATATCCACAGACTTGTTCCTTGCCCCACGGCGGGGCTCGTCTTAACCTACTCGACTTATGTCCGCCATCGTCTCAGGTTCGTCCTTTCCCGAGACCCCTCGTCGCCAGGACGACGAGGTGGCGCGTTTGCGCATTCCTCCGCATTCCGTCGAAGCCGAGCAAAGCGTGTTGGGGGGCTTGCTGCTGGACAACGGAGCGTGGGACCGCGCCGGCGATTTGCTCACGGAGAGCGACTTCTACCGTCATGAGCACCGCCTGATCTACGCGGCCATCGGCCAACTGATCAACGCCAACAAGCCGGCCGATGTGATCACGGTGTTCGAGCACTTGCAAAGCTTGGGCAAGGCTGAAGAATGTGGTGGTCTGGTGTATCTGAATGCGCTGGCGCAGAGCGTGCCCAGTGCGGCCAACCTGCGCCGCTATGCGGAGATCGTGCGAGAGCGCGCCATCTTGCGCAAACTCGTCTCGGCTAGCGACGAGATCGCCACGGCGGCCTTCAATCCACAAGGTCGCCCGGTGTCGCAGATCCTGGACGAAGCCGAAGGGCGCATCTTCCAGATCGGCGAAGAGGGCAACCGCGGCAAACAGGGGTTCCATTCGATGGAATCTCTGGTCGTGCAATTGCTCGACCGCGTGCAAGAGCTGGCCGAGAATGGCGCCGAGGATGTCACGGGGGTGCGTACCGGCTTCTACGATCTGGACCGCATGACCTCGGGTCTGCAACCGGGCGATCTGATCATCTTGGCGGCGCGTCCGTCCATGGGTAAAACCGCCTTTGCCCTGAACATCGGGGAGCATGTGGCCGTCCATGAGGGGCTACCGGTGGTGATTTTCTCGATGGAGATGGGGGCGGCCCAATTGGCGCTGCGGGTGGTGGGCTCGCTCGGCCGCATCGACCAAAGCCATCTGCGCACCGGCGCTTTGCGCGACGATGAGTGGTCGCGGCTGTCCGAGGCGGTGGAGAAGCTGCGCAACGCGAGCATCTTCATCGATGAGACGCCAGGGTTGTCGCCCAGTGAGCTGCGCGCGCGGGCCCGCCGCCAGGCGCGTCAATGCGGCCAGCTTGGTCTGATCATCGTCGACTACTTGCAGTTGATGAGCGGCAGCTCTGGCAGCAGTGAAGAAAACCGCGCCACCGTGATCGGCGAAATCTCACGTGGCCTCAAGGCTCTTGCCAAAGAACTGCGCTGTCCCGTCATTGCGCTTTCTCAGCTCAACCGCAGTGTCGAGAGCCGCACCGACAAGCGCCCGATGATGAGCGATCTGCGGGAATCGGGGGCGATCGAGCAAGATGCCGACGTCATCATGTTCATCTACCGTGACGAGTACTACACCAAGGACCAATGCAAGGAGCCTGGTGTGGCCGAAATCATCATCGGCAAGCAGCGCAACGGCCCGGTCGGAACCGTCAAGCTCACTTTCCTGAAGCCGTTGACCAAGTTCGAGAATCTGGCGCCCGGTGCGCTCGGGGGCGGCGACTACTGAGGCCCCCTTCGATCGTTCAGAGCACTTCGCTGGCGAAATCGGCCAAGCGCGAACGCTCGCCGCGAGCCAGCGTGACATGCCCGCTGTGCGGCCAGCCCTTGAATCGGTCCACGGCATACGTCAGGCCTGAACTGCCTTCGGTGAGGTAGGGCGTATCGATTTGCGCGAGGTTGCCCAAGCAGACGATCTTCGTGCCAGGACCGGCCCGGGTGATGAGCGTTTTCATTTGCTTGGGGGTCAGATTCTGGGCTTCGTCGATGATGACGAACTTGTTCAGGAAAGTGCGCCCACGCATGAAGTTCATGCTCTTGATCTTCACTTTGGAGCGCACCAGTTCTTGGGTGGCGGCCCGTCCCCATTCGCCGGCGCTGGTGTCGGTGCGAGCGAGCACTTCCAGGTTGTCGTCCAAAGCGCCCATCCACGGCGACATTTTTTCTTCTTCCGTGCCGGGCAGGTAGCCGATGTCCTCACCCACCGGCACGGTGACCCGGGTCACGATGATTTCGGTGTAGCGTCGCTCCTCGAGGACTTGACTGAGGGCAGCGGCCAGCGTCATCAGGGTCTTGCCGGTGCCGGCCGTGCCGGTGAGGGTGACGAAGTCGCACTCCGGGTCCATCAGCAGGTTGAGCGCGAAGTTTTGCTCCCGGTTGCGCGCCGTGATCCCCCACACGGCATTCTTTTGGTGGGTGTATTCCTTGCAGGTGCGCAACACGGCGGTTTTGCCCGTGATCTCGGTGACGCGTGCGTACAGTGGCGTCACCCCAGGGGCTTCGAGATAGACGAATTGATTGATCAGCAGTGCCGGCACCAAGGGGCCGCTGATGCGGTAGTAGGTGTGGCCCGCTTGCTGCCAGCTTTCCATGGTCTTGCCATGGCGCTCCCAAAAATCGACCGGCAGCGGCAACACGCCGGTGTAGAGCAGGTCGCCGTCCTCGAGTGTTTTGTCGTTGTAGTAGTCCTCGGCCGGCAGCCCCAAGGCACGTGCCTTGATGCGCATGTTGATGTCTTTGGACACCAACACCACCTCGCGGTCGGGATGCTTCTGGCGCAGCGATTGCACGACGCCGAGGATCTGGTTGTCGGCCTTGCCCTGGGGTAATCCCACGGGCAATTGCACGTCCACGAGCTGGGTCTGGAAGAACAGATGCCCCCCGGCTTCGCGATGCCCGGTCTTGGACAAGGGCACTCCCCCCTCGGGGAAGTTGGCATTCGTTTGAGCCACCAGGGCGTCGAGTTCGCGGCTGACTTGCCGGGCATTGCGGGCCACTTCGGACATGCCCCGCTTGTGGCTGTCGAGCTCCTCCAGCGTGATCATCGGCAAATAGATGTCGTGTTCCTCGAAGCGATAGATCGACATCGGGTCGTGCATCAGCACATTGGTGTCGAGCACGAAAAGCTTGGGCGGGCCTTGCCGCTGAGGCCGCTTCGGGCGGGCCGGGGCTTGCGCCTGCGCAGCCACTGGTACAGGCGTGGACTGACGAGGCTGCGCCGGCGCCAGCGCAACCGGTGCATCGGTGCGCAGTTCCAGCAGGCCGTGAGAGCTGGGCTCGGATTTTTGCGATCGGGGGGTCTTGCGCGGCGCGCTCTGCGCGTCAATGTCCGAGAGGGTCAGCAGGGTGGCTTTCTTCGTGGGGGGCTTGGGCAGAGGCATCGTCAGGCGGGTTCAGGCAGCGGAAACAAAAAAGCCGCACAGCAAGCTGGGCGGCTTTGCGTGGATGCGGCGGTGACGACTCTCGAATCGGGTCGACGGCATGGCTTCATTATGCACGGCCACCGCAGCGGTGCAATGTCATCACGTCGTGTG
Organism: Caldimonas taiwanensis NBRC 104434; assembly: GCF_001592165.1. Classification (NCBI taxonomy): domain Bacteria; kingdom Pseudomonadati; phylum Pseudomonadota; class Betaproteobacteria; order Burkholderiales; family Sphaerotilaceae; genus Caldimonas; species Caldimonas taiwanensis. The sequence goes on along the minus strand of NZ_BCWK01000004.1, from coordinate 187,378 downwards.
CATCGGTACGGCCGATGGAACCCGGCACGCTGGCGAGATTTCAAGCCGCCTTCTTCAGCGCCTTGACGGCCTTGAGGACTTCATCCACATGGCCGGCCACCTTGATGCCGCGCCATTCGTGGCGCAGGATGCCGTCGCCATCGATCACGAAGGTGCTGCGCTCGATGCCTTTGACCTTCTTGCCGTACATGATCTTGTTTTTGACCACGCCGAACATGTGGCAGAGCTTTTCTTCGGTGTCGGCGATCAGCTCGAAGGGCAACTCCAAGTTCTGCTTGAACTTGTCGTGCGAAGCCATGTTGTCGCGCGATACACCGAAAACCACCGCGCCGGCTTTCACGAATTCTTTGTGCTTGTCACGAAACTGCATGGCCTCGGTCGTGCATCCCGGGGTGTTGTCCTTGGGATAGAAATACAGCACGACGATCTGACCTGCGTAGGCCTGGGGCGTGAACTTCACCCCGTTCGTGGCAAGCGCTTCAAAGTCCGGGAGAGGTTTATTGAGGGCTGGCGTCATGTAGGTGTTGAAGAGGGTTGCGCCCGTTCAGGCCTAGCCCGAGATTATAGCTTCTCACCTGCCGATATCCCTTGCCAATGGTCGGTGGCCCCATGATGGGGGCTGGGGCCCATCATGGGGCCGATGGCGGGGGCGTCATCATCAGCAAAGCCACCACGCTGCGGCCTTCGCTGGCCAGAATGTTGTAGGTGCGGCAGGCCGCGGCGGTGTCCATCGTTTCTACGCCGATACGCTGCATCATCAGCGGCTGCAGGAGTTGCGGCCGGGCGAACTGCAGGCGTGCACCGGTGCCCAGTAGCACGACCTCGGGGGCGAGGTCCGCCACACGGGTGAAGTCCTCGACGGTCAAATCCGTCACGCTCTGGCAGGCCCAGGACTGCACCGGCCCACGCCATGGCACCAGCAGGCTGCCGGTATGCACCACGGCGTTGATGGTGATGCCCTGGGCCGTCAGAGCCGTGATGATGTTCAAGGACGCATCGGCGCGATCGGGCTGCAGTTTCACGGGCAGGGGGAGGCTGGGGCGTCAGCGGTGGGTGGGCGTATGGTTAAATTATAGGTTTTGCATCGCAGCAAGATCGCACCATTTGCGTTCGTTGCAGTCCGAATCGGGGCTTGCTTCCGGGGAGTGCTTTTGTGAAACCCGTCGCCAAATCGGCCAAGCTGGCCAACGTTTGCTACGACATCCGTGGGCCGGTGCTGGAAAAGGCCCGTGAGATGGAAGAAGAGGGCCACAAGATCATCAAGCTGAACATCGGCAATTTGGCGGTCTTTGGCTTGGAGCCGCCCGAGGAGATCGTGCAGGACATGATCCGCAACCTGCCGCACACGGCGGGCTATACCGACTCCAAAGGTCTGTTTGCGCCGCGCCGCGCGGTGGTGCATTACACGCAAGAGAAGAACATCCGCGGCGTGACGGTCGATGACGTGTATCTGGGCAATGGCGCATCCGAGTTGATCGCGATGAGCATGAACGCCTTGCTCAACGATGGCGACGAGGTGCTGATTCCTGCTCCGGACTATCCGCTATACACCGCGGTGGTGTCGTTGTCCGGTGGCGTGCCGGTGCATTACATGTGCGATGAGCAGTCCGACTGGATGCCCGACATCGCCGATATCAAGGCCAAGATCACGCCGCGCACCAAGGCGCTGGTGGTGATCAACCCGAACAATCCGACCGGTGCACTGTATCCCGAGTCGGTGTTGTTGGAGCTGGTGGAGATCGCACGGCAGCATCAGCTCATCATTTTTGCCGACGAGATCTACGACAAGACGTTGTACGACGGGCATACCCACACCAGCATTGCCTCTTTGGCCGACGATGTGCTGTTCGTCACGTTCAACGGGCTGTCGAAGAACTACCGCTCTTGTGGCTACCGGGCCGGCTGGATGGTGGTTTCGGGCGAGAAGAAGCATGCGCGGGACTACATCGAAGGCCTGAACATGCTGGCTTCGATGCGCTTGTGTGCCAACACGCCGGGGCAGTTGGCCATTCAAACGGCATTGGGGGGCTACCAAAGCATCAAGGATTTGGTCGCGCCCGGCGGCCGCCTGTGCCGCCAGCGTGACCTCGCGTACAAGCTGTTGACCGACATTCCCGGGGTCACTTGTGTCAAGCCCAAGGCGGCGCTGTACATGTTCCCGCGCCTGGACCCCAAGCTGTACCCGGTGGCCGATGACCAGCAATTCGCCTATGAGCTGCTGGCCGAGGAGAAGGTGCTCATCGTGCAGGGTACCGGATTCAATTGGCCGCATCCCGACCATTTCCGTCTCGTCTTCCTGCCCAACTCCGATGACTTGGCCGAGGCGATCGGCCGCATCGCCCGCTTCCTCGAGCATTACCGCAAGCGTCACTCTCACGGATCGAACGCATGAACTCCTTCCAGAATCCGATGCGCCTGGGCCTGCTGGGCGCTGGCGTCGTCGCCACCGGTGTGGTCAACGTGTTGGCGCGCAACCAGGCCGAGATCCAGCGTCGTGCCGGCCGTGGCATCGTGGTGACCCGTGTGGGGGCCCGCAACCCGGCCAAGGCGCGGGCGGCCCTGGGCGCGGATCTCACGATCAGTGACGATCTGGACGCGGTGGCGACCGACCCGCAGGTGGACATCGTCGTCGAGTTGATCGGCGGCACGACGCGTGCCCGCGAACTGGTGCTCAAGGCCATCGCCGCGGGCAAGCATGTGGTGACGGCCAACAAGGCGCTGTTGGCCGTGCATGGCACCGAGATCTTCGCTGCGGCCAGCGACAAAGGGGTCATGGTGGCTTTCGAGGCGGCCGTGGCCGGCGGCATCCCCATCATCAAGGCTTTGCGCGAGGGCCTCACGGCCAATCGCATCCAGTGGATCGCCGGCATCATCAACGGCACCACGAACTTCATCCTCAGCGAGATGCGCTCCAAGGGGCTGGACTTCGATACCGTGCTGAAAGAGGCGCAGCGCTTGGGCTATGCCGAGGCCGATCCGAGCTTCGACATCGAAGGGGTCGATGCGGCGCACAAGGCCACGATCATGAGCGCAATTGCCTTCGGTGTGCCGATGCAGTTCGACAAGGCTTATGTGGAGGGCATCACCCGGCTGCAAGCGGCCGACATCGCGTATGCAGAGCAGCTGGGCTACCGCATCAAGTTGCTCGGGGTGACCAAGCGCCGGGACGATTTGCCCGCAGGCGGCATCGAGCTGCGGGTGCATCCCACGCTGGTGCCAGCCAAGAGGCTCCTTGCCAATGTGGAAGGTGCGATGAATGCGGTGGTGGTGCACGGCGATGCGGTGGGCTCGACGCTGTACTATGGCAAGGGCGCGGGTTCGGAGCCCACGGCTTCTGCGGTGGTGGCCGATTTGGTGGACGTGACCCGTCTGCACACGGCAGATCCCGATCATCGCGTGCCTCATTTGGCGTTTCAGCCGCACGCGCTGGACGATGTGCCAGTGCTGCCGATCGAAGACGTGGTCACCTCTTTCTATCTGAGGCTGCGCGTGGCCGACCAAACGGGTGTGTTGGCGCGCATCACCGGCATTCTGGCCGAGCATGACATCTCCATCGATGCGGTGCTGCAACGTGAAGCCGGCGATGACGAAAATCAGACCGACTTGATCATCTTGACGCACGAGACCCGCGAAGGTCGCATGAACGAAGCCATCGCAACGATGCAGTCTCTGCCCACGGTGCTGGAGCCCATCGTGCGTATCCGCAAGGAAGAGCTGAACTGAAAGCCATGAAGTACATCAGCACCCGTGGTGACCGTACCGAGCGCGGTTTCTCGGAAATCTTGCTGGAGGGCCTGGCACCGGACGGTGGGTTGTATCTGCCCGTGGCCTACCCCCGCGTGGACGAGTCCACGTTGCGGCGTTGGCGCGGCTTGAGTTATCCCGAGCTCGCCTTCGAAATCCTGTCGATCTTCATCGACGACATTCCCGCTGAGGACTTGCGCGCCTTGGTCCGGCGCACCTACACCAAGGCCGTGTTCGGCACCGAGGCGATCACGCCGCTCAAGCCGCTGGGGGAGGGCTTTTTCCTGCTGGCACTGTCCAATGGACCGACGCTGGCCTTCAAGGACATGGCGATGCAGCTGTTGGGGCAGTTGTTCGAGTACGAACTCGGCCGCCGCGCGGAGGAGCTCAACATCCTGGGCGCGACTTCGGGCGACACGGGCAGCGCTGCCGAGTATGCGATGCGTGGCAAGCGTGGGGTGCGCGTGTTCATGCTCTCTCCGCACGGCCGCATGAGCCCGTTCCAACAGGCTCAGATGTACAGTCTGCAGGATCCGAACATCCACAATCTGGCCATCGAGGGGGTGTTCGACGACTGCCAAGACATCGTCAAAGCGGTTTCGAACGACCTGGAGTTCAAGCGTCGCTACAAGATCGGTACGGTGAACTCCATCAACTGGGCGAGGTTGCTGGCCCAAGTGGTGTATTACTTTGCCGGCTACTTCCAGGCCACCCGCAGCAACGAGGAGCGGGTGAGTTTTTGCGTGCCGTCGGGCAATTTCGGCAATGTTTGCGCTGGTCACGTGGCCCGGATGATGGGGCTGCCAATCCATCGGTTGGTGGTGGCCACCAATGAAAACGATGTGCTCGATGAGTTTTTCCGCACCGGCACCTACCGGGTGCGCAAGGCCGCCGAGACGTTCGAGACCTCCAGCCCGTCGATGGATATTTCCAAAGCCTCGAACTTCGAGCGTTTCGTGTTCGACTTGCTCGGGCGCGATGCCCAGCGCACGTCGCAGCTTTTTCGTGAGTCGGTGGAGCAGGCTGGGGCTTTCACGCTCACGCCGGGCGAGTTCGCCAAGGTGGCCGACTATGGCTTCGTCTCTGGCCGCAGTACCCATGCCGATCGGCTGGCGACCATCCGCGACGTCTATGCGCGGTTTGGCGTCATGATCGACACGCACACGGCCGACGGGGTGAAGGTCGCGCGCGAGCACACGGATCCAGGCGTGCCGATGATCGTGCTCGAGACGGCGCTGCCGGCCAAGTTTGCCCACACCATCCGAGAGGCTCTGGGCCGTGAGCCCGATCGTCCGGCTGCCTTGCAGGGCTTGGAGAACCTCCCCAAACGCTTCACGGTCATGGGGGTCGATGCCGACGCGGTCAAGCGCTACATCGCCGACAATTGCCGTTGAGACGTGCCGGTTGCCAGGCGCGTGGGATGCGAGCATGAAGGTGGTGGGTTTTTGCGGGTACTCCGGGTCGGGCAAGACCACGCTGGTCGAGCAGGTGATCGCCGGCTTGAAGCTGGCAGGCCAGCGGGTGTCGGTGGTCAAGCACGCCCATCACACCTTCGATGTGGACCATCCCGGCAAGGACTCTTGGCGCCACCGGCAAGCCGGTGCCTTCGAGGTGGTGGTGGCCTCTGATCGGCGTTTGGCCAAGATTCGGGAATTCGAGGTGCCCTGCGAACCCACCGTGCACCAGCTCATCGCCGAACTCTACGACTGCGACTGGGTGCTGGTGGAAGGCTTCAAGCATGCTGACCTGTTCAAGATCGAGGTGTGGCGTGCCGCACTCGGGCGGCCAGCGCAGTACATCGAGGATCCTTTCGTGACGGCCATCGCCACGGACAGCCCGCAGCAGTTGCCTTACGCCACCTTGCGCCCGGTGCTGGACTTGAACGATGCGTCCAGCGTGGTGGAGCACCTGTTGCACAATCAGGATCGCTATGAGTACCGCTCCCCGTTCTCCGATGCTCAGCCTGGAGGAGGCGCTGGCCAAGCTGCTGGCAGCGGCTACGCCGATTTCCGGGATTGAAGAGCTGCCCACCGCCCAGTCCTTGGGCCGGGTGCTGGCGCGTGATTTGATCTCGCCGCTGGACGTTCCCCCCCAGGCCAACAGTGCAATGGATGGTTACGCCGTGCGTGCGGCCGATGTGTCCGTGGCCGGTGCGGTCCTGCCGGTGAGTCAGCGTGTGGCGGCTGGACAAGTGGCTGCGGTGCTGCAGCCCGGCACGGCCGCGCGCATTTTCACCGGGGCGCCGCTGCCGGAGGGCGCCGATGCCGTCGTGATGCAAGAGCAGTGCGAACCGCTGGACGGCGCGGTGCGGATTCTCGCAGTGCCGACTCCGGGGCAGTGGGTGCGCCAGCGCGGCGAGGACTTGCGGGAGGGCTCGGTGGTGTTGGGCCGTGGCCTTCGCCTGAGCCCTCAGGCCTTGGGCTTGGCCGCCACCGCCGGTGCAGCGAGCTTGCCGGTGGTGCGCCGCGTGCGAGTGGCTTTGCTGTCCACGGGCAATGAGCTCGTCATGCCGGGCCAGCCGCTGCGCCCGGGGGCCATCTACAACGCCAATCGCGATACGCTGCGCGGGCTGCTGGCTCAGTTCGGCTGTGAGTGTACCGACCTGGGCATCGTGCCGGACAGCCTGGAGGCCACACGTGCGGCTTTGCGCGAGGCGGCCCGTGATCACGATCTGATCCTCAGCTCGGGGGGAGTGTCCGTGGGCGAGGAGGACCACATCCGCCCGGCGGTGCAGGCCGAGGGACGTTTGGACCTGTGGCAGATCGCGATCAAGCCCGGCAAGCCCTTGGCCTTTGGCCATGTCCGACGCGATGATGGCGGCGATGCGGCCTTCATTGGTTTGCCCGGCAACCCGGTGTCGAGTTTCATCACCTTTTTGTTGCTGGTGCGTCCCTTCTTGCTGGCCTTGCAAGGGGCCGATCCCACGGCGCCGCGCGGCGTGTGGTTGGAGGCCGCGTTCGAGTGGCCGCGTCCTGATCGGCGGCGTGAGTTTTTGCGGGTGCGTCGCCAAGAGGACGGGCGCCTGGCCTTGTTTCCGAACCAGAGCTCCGGCGTGCTGACCTCGGCCGTGTGGGCCGAGGGCGTCGTCGATGTGCCGCCGGGGCAAGCGATCGCTCCAGGGGACCGGGTGCGTTTCCTGTCGTTTGCCGAGTGGATGCAATGAGAATCACGGTGAAGTACTTTGCCTCGGTCCGTGAGGCCCTGGGCCCGCAAGAAAGCATCGAAGTGCCCGAAGGCAGTACCGTGGGAAGCCTGCGGGTGTTGCTGCAGTCGCGCTCGTCGGCCCATGCCGAGGTGCTGGCTTCCGGGCGCGTCTTGCGCGCGGCACTGGACCAGGCGTTGTGCGATGAATCGGCCCGCCTGCGGGATGGGGTGGAGGTGGCCTTCTTCCCCCCGGTGACCGGAGGTTGAACATGGGCGGTCCGCGTGTGCGCATTCAGACCGAGGACTTCGACCTGGGGGCTGAGGTGGCGGCCTTGCGGGCCGGTGACCCCGCGGTGGGGGCGGTGGCGGTTTTCGTGGGCACGGTGCGAGACCACAACGACGGCCAAGGCGTCCGTTGCATGGAGCTGGAGCATTACCCTGGGATGACCGAAAAGGCTATCGAGGCCATGATCGACGAGGCGCAGCGCCGCTTCGAGATCCGCGCCGCGCGGGTGATCCACCGGGTCGGTTTGTTGCAGCCGCAGGACCAAATCGTCTATGTGGGCGTGACGTCGGCCCATCGGGCCGAAGCGTTTCGCGCTTGCGAGTTTTTGATGGACTACCTCAAGACCCAGGCACCGTTTTGGAAGAAGGAAACCACCCCGGCCGGTGCCCGCTGGGTCGATGCCCGGCTCAGCGATGACGAGGCGCTGCGGCGCTGGGGCATCGAGGCCCACAACGCTGGCCAAACGGGGGGGCGCTGATGGGAGCGCTGCATCCGACCGCGGCGCTGGCCGTGGGGGTGGGTGCCGGTCTTGGCGGCCTGGCTCGCTGGGCGCTCAGTACATGGCTCAACCCGGCGTGGAAGGGCTTTCCATTGGGGACGCTGCTGGTCAATTGGCTGGGAGGATTGGGCATGGGACTGGCCATGGCCTGGCTGGCACGCCATCCCGACGAAGGTTTGCGCCTGCTGTTGGTGACGGGTTTTCTCGGGGGGTTCACCACGTTTTCTGCGTTTTCGCTGGAGTCGCTGCACCTGCTGCAAAAGGAGCAGTGGCTGCTGTGGGCTGTGCATGGGCTGGGTCATGTCCTGGGGGCGTTGGCGGCCTGCGCCCTGGGTTGGCGGTTGATGCGCGGCGGAATCGGGTGAGGCCAAGCGTCGGGGCTTGATCCAGCGCAAACCTGGTGCTTCGGGGGGCGCGTTTGGCGCCGGGCCCACTTGAAAGTGGGCGCTCCTGCCCCACCTGCGGGAGCAGTTGGAGGTTTCTCATGCGACTGGACAAGCTCACCACGAAGTTCCAAGAGGCCTTGGGCGACGCCCAAAGCCTGGCCTTGGCTCACGACAACCCATATATCGAACCGGCCCATGTGCTGCTAGCGATGCTGCAGCAAGACGATGGCCCCAAGGCTTTGTTGGCCCGCGCCGGCGTGAACACGGCCGGCTTGCACAAGGCGGTGGATGCGGCGATCAAGCGTCTGCCGCAGGTGCAAGGCGCCGAGCAGGTGCAGGTCGGTCGCGACACGGTCACGTTGTTGCAGGCGGCTGAAAAAGAAGCGCTCAAACGGGGCGACCAGTTCGTGGCCAGCGAGATGTTCCTGCTGGCGCTGAGCGACAGCAAGGCCGACATCGGCCAAATCGCCAGAGACCATGGCTTGAGCCGCAAATCGCTGGAAGCGGCCATCGAAGCGGTGCGCGGCGGGCAAGCGGTGGACAGCGCCGATGCCGAAGGGCAGCGCGAGGCGCTGAAGAAGTACACGCTCGATCTGACCGAGCGCGCCCGTCAAGGCAAGCTCGATCCGGTGATCGGCCGCGACGATGAAATCCGACGGGCCATTCAGGTGCTGCAGCGCCGCTCGAAGAACAATCCGGTGCTCATCGGTGAGCCCGGCGTGGGTAAGACGGCCATCGTCGAGGGTCTGGCGCAGCGTATCGTGGCCGGCGAGGTGCCCGACACCCTGAAGGACAAGCGGGTGTTGGTGCTCGACATGGCGGGCCTGCTGGCCGGGGCCAAGTACCGTGGCGAGTTCGAGGAGCGGCTCAAGGCCGTGCTCAAGGAGGTGGCCGCCGACGAGGGGCGCATCATCCTGTTCATCGATGAAATCCACACGATGGTCGGCGCGGGCAAGGCCGAAGGCGCCATCGATGCGGGCAACATGCTCAAGCCGGCGTTGGCCCGTGGCGAGCTGCACTGCATTGGCGCCACCACGCTGGATGAGTACCGCAAGTACATCGAGAAGGATGCGGCACTGGAGCGTCGTTTCCAAAAAATCCTCGTGGACGAGCCCAGCGTGGAGCAAACCATTGCAATTCTGCGCGGCTTGCAGGAGAAATACGAGGTCCATCACGGTGTGGAGATCACCGACCCGGCCATCGTGGCGGCGGCCGAGCTCTCGCATCGCTATATCACTGATCGTTTCTTGCCGGACAAAGCCATCGACCTCATCGATGAGGCTGCGGCCAAGATCAAGATCGAAATCGACTCCAAGCCCGAGGCAATGGACCGCCTGGATCGGCGTTTGATTCAACTCAAGATCGAGCGCGAGGCGGTGCGCAAGGAAACGGACGAGGCCTCCAAGAAGCGCTTGGCGCTGATCGAGGAGGAAATTGCGCGCCTGGAGCGCGAATACGCCGATTTGGAGGAGATCTGGAAGGCGGAGAAGGCCAGCGCCTTGGGCTCGGCGCAGATCAAGGAGGAGATCGACAAAATTCGCTTCCAGATCGAGGAGTTCACTCGCAAGGGTGACTTCAACAAAGTGGCCGAATTGCAATACGGCCGTCTGCCGGAGCTCGAAAAGCGGCTGAAGGAAGCTCAGGCCAAGGAAAGCGATAAGACCAAAGGGGCGAAGGACGGTGGTCGGCCACGCTTGTTGCGCACCCAAGTGGGAGCCGAAGAAATTGCCGAAGTCGTCTCGCGTGCCACGGGCATTCCGGTAAGCAAGCTCATGCAGGGTGAGCGTGAGAAGCTCTTGCAGATGGAGGCGCGCCTGCATGAGCGGGTGGTGGGGCAGGACGAGGCCATCACCGCCGTGGCCAATGCGATTCGTCGCTCGCGTGCGGGGTTGTCGGACCCGAACCGGCCGCTGGGCAGCTTCCTGTTCCTCGGCCCCACGGGGGTGGGCAAGACCGAGTTGTGCAAAGCCTTGGCGGGCTTTTTGTTCGACAGCGATGATCACATGATTCGCATCGACATGAGCGAATTCATGGAAAAGCACTCGGTCAGCCGCTTGATTGGCGCGCCGCCGGGCTATGTGGGCTATGACGAAGGGGGCTACCTGACCGAAGCCGTGCGCCGCAAGCCCTACAGCGTGCTGCTGCTGGACGAGGTGGAAAAAGCCCATCCGGATGTGTTCAACGTGTTGTTGCAGGTGCTCGACGATGGCCGTCTGACCGATGGCCAGGGTCGTACCGTGGACTTCAAGAACACGGTGATCGTGATGACCAGCAACTTGGGCTCGCATCAGATCATGCAGATGGCTGGGCAGGACCCCGAATTGATTCGCCAGGCGGTGTGGGCGGAGGTCAAACAGCATTTCCGGCCCGAGTTCCTCAACCGCATCGACGAGACGGTGGTGTTCCACGCCCTGGACCAGAAGCACATCGAGGCGATCGCGAAGATTCAGCTCAAGCAGTTGGAGCAGCGCCTGGAGAAGATGGACATGCGGCTGGAGGTGTCGCCCGAAGCCTTGGCGGAATTGGCCAAGGTGGGCTTCGACCCGGTGTTCGGTGCCCGGCCCCTCAAGCGGGCCATCCAGCATCGCATCGAGAATCCGGTCGCTCGCCTCATCCTCGAAGGCCGCTTTGGGCCCAAGGATGTGATTCCGGTGGGCGTGGAAAACGGCGAGTTCGTGTTCGGCCGCACCGTGCACTGAGTCCGATCGGCCCGCAGCACCGCTGGCGGAACCTGCGGGCCGAGCCGGACTCTCATGACGATGGATTTTTTACGCACTTTGGCGGCTTCCGTGGCCGCATTGCTGCTGCGGCTCTTGGTTGTGGTCTGCAGCCTCGTGTTCCTGGCCAGCTTGGTGGTCGCGGGCCTGTTTGTCGCAGTGGTGCTCAGCGTGTGGGCGTTGTTGCGGGGGCGGCGGCCGAATCTGGCTGAGCTGGGCCGCTTCCGGGCTTGTCGTTGGCGCGATCTGCGAGCCCGTGCCGGAGCGATGGGGCGTGGACGTTCTTCTGTCTCGAACGAGGTGATCGATGTGCAGGCGCGCGAAGTCCCCTCCCGTTCGGGCGATGCAGGCTCATCGCATTGACGCTGCCTGGCAATGACGCTCAGCGCGCCCCCGCAGACTGCTGCTTGAGCCAAGCGTCGAGCCGCTGCAGTTGGAAGCGCACCAAGGACTGATTGGTTTTGTGTCGGTCCAGCAAGCAGTGCAAGGCCACATCGGGCAGTCCTGGCAGCGGTCGCACGACTTGGTGGTGGCGGTCTGAGGAGGTCAGGATCTCGTGGATCGGTTCGCCCAGATTCAGGGCCAGCCGGGCCATCTGCTGTGCCTTCAAGATCGCCGCCCCTTGGCGGGCCATGTCCAGGGGGGAGGGACCCCGGCCTGCATAACCCAAGGGGGCGCCCAGGTGCACGTCGAAGACACAGCATGACAGCAGACCGGTCATCTGGGCGACCAGGCCGACATAGGCTTCGATGGAGACTTGGGCCGCCGCGGTCGGGGTGGTTTGGGCCGGTGGCGCAGGTGGTGTGTGCGACGGGGGAGCGGCGCGGTCGACCGGCGGTGCATCGAACTGCAGCGTCAGGGGGGTGAGCTGGGGCGGGGATGGGCCCAGGTTGGCTGGCGGCGCGCCGGCCAAGCGACCTCGGGCGGCATTCTTTTGCCAGAAGCCCAGGATGAAGGACCAGGCATCGGCCGGGCGCGAGGGCTGGGGGGCGGCGCGCACGAGCATGCCATGACGCTGCACCACTTGCGCAGACTGCGCGGCGGCCGCCTGTGCGGCCGCGGGGCCCAGTGGCATGATCAACAGACTGGGGCAAACCCAAGCCGGTACGTGCACCCATTGCATCCATTGCCGCAGGGCGTTGGCCGAGCCTTGGCCGGCCATCTCACCCAGCAGCACGACGCTGACCTGGGCGTTTTCCATCAAGACTTTGGCGACGGCTTGTTGGCCTGCCGGGGTGCTTTGCACATCGGTGGAATAGATGTGGATGCGCTGGCCTTCAGGCGAGGCATAGGTGGCGTACTCGATGCTGGCCAACAGGGTGCCGTAGCCTTGTTGACGGATGATGAGCTTTTGCACGGCACTGCCGCCTTGCACAGCGAGTTGGCGCAGCAGTTGGCGCGAGACATTGCCTCCGATGTCGTGCAGCGCGACATGTTGGCTTTGCAAATGTTCGAATTGCAAGCGCAGCGCTTCGGCCGCATCGCAAGTGACGAACAGCTCGCGGGTGTTGGGGCCGGTCAGCCGGCCGATGTCCTGAGAGCCGGCGACCCGGGGGTCGTCACTGTCGCGCGCCATGATTTGCGTGGCCATGGTGTCAGGCATGGTCGGCGCCCATTCGATGGGGCGGTTCGGGGGGCGGGTATCGTCATCCATGCGCTGGACGTAGGACATGGTGCCTCGTGTGGGAAGCGTGGTCGGAGCGTGAAGGCAGTGTAGCGATGCGTTTCATGGGCCCGATACACCCGTTCGGGGGAGGCGGTCGATGGAGTGAGACCTTCTTCACACTGGCGATGAGGGGCTCGCATCGACGTGTCTCGCCGATAGAATGCCTTGCAGCATACAGGAGGCCCCCAGCGCAGCGCGGGCGGCTCGCATGAATTCGGACATGGCATGGAATCGACACGCAACGATCCCGTGGTGATCGTGGGAGCTGGATTGGCCGGACTGACGGTGGCCTTGCACTTGGCAGCCCAGCGGCCGGTGGTGGTGTTGGCCAAGCGCGGCGTGCATGAGGCGGCAACCGCCTGGGCCCAAGGCGGCATCGTCGGGGTGCTGGGGCACGATGACAGTATCGAGAGCCATGTGCGCGATACCCAAGATGCCGGTGCCGGGCTGGTGGACGAGGCGGCGGCGCGCTTCATTGCCGAGCGCAGTGCGGAGGCCATCGAGTGGCTGGTGGCCCAGGGGGTGCCGTTCTCGCCCGATCCGCAGGGCCCGCTGGGGTTGCATCTGACGCGCGAGGGCGGTCATGCGGTGCGCCGCATCGCCCACGCGGCCGATGCCACGGGCAAGGCCATCCACGAGGCGCTGCTGGAGCAGGTGCGCCGACATCCTTCCATCGAATTGCGCGAACGCTGGATGGCCGTGGATCTGATCACTTCGCGCCATCTCAAGCGTGATGAGCCGCCTCGCTGCTATGGGGTGTATGCCCTGGACATCGAGCGCGGCCGGGTTGACACGTTGCCGGCGGCGGCCGTGGTGCTGGCCACCGGTGGTGTGGGCAAGGTCTATCGCTACACCAGCAACCCCGACACGGCCACGGGCGATGGCATTGCGATGGCCTGGCGCGCCGGTTGCCGGGTGGGCAACATGGAGTTCATTCAATTCCACCCGACGTGCCTGTACCACCCTCAGGAGCGCAGCTTTTTGATCACCGAGGCCTTGCGTGGTGAAGGCGCCCATCTGAAATTGCCAGATGGCACGCGCTTCATGCCGGCCCATGACGCACGCGCGGAGCTGGCCCCGCGAGACATCGTGGCGCGTGCGATCGACTTCGAAATGAAAAAGCACGGCTTGGACCATGTGTGGCTCGATGCCACGCATTTGGACGCCGGCTTTCTGAAGGAGCACTTCCCGACCATTTACGCGCGCTGCCTGTCGCTGGGCATCGACATCACGCGACAGCCGATTCCGGTGGTGCCCGCCGCGCACTACACCTGCGGTGGAATCGTGACCGACTTGAACGGGCGCACCGATCTGCCGGGCTTGTATGCCGTGGGGGAGTCGACCTATACCGGCTTGCATGGGGCCAACCGCTTGGCCAGCAACTCGCTGCTGGAATGTGTGGTGCTGGGACGCACGACGGCGCAACACATCCAGGCCCATGCGCGCATGGAAGTGGCCGCGTTGCCGCCCTGGGACGAAAGCCAGGTCGAAGACGCGGACGAGCAGGTGGTGATCGCTCACAACTGGGACGAGCTGCGCCTGCTGATGTGGAACTATGTGGGCATCGTGCGCACGACGCGTCGACTGGAGCGGGCCCTGCACCGCATCCAGTTGTTGCGCAGCGAGATCGACGATTACTACTCCAACTTCCGCGTCACGCGTGACTTGTTGGAGTTGCGCAATCTCGTCGAATGCGCTGAGCTCATCGTGCGCTCAGCCCTGATGCGGCATGAAAGCCGAGGGCTGCACTTCAGCCGTGACTTTCCACGCACGCTGCCGGTGAGTTTCCCAACGATTCTGACGCGCCCGGCGGGCCGACGCTGGGCGGACTCGCCTCCGGGGTGCGGGCTGTGAGGAGCCCTCAGCTGCGCGCGCGCATGGCGGTGCGGGCCTGCACGAACTCGAACGCGTAGGCGACGGCCTCGGTCAAGGCGCGCTCGTTGTCGGCGCGTTCTTTCTCGGTCATGTAAAAGGCCAGATCGACCGTGTGGCGGATGTAGCGTGGCGGCAGCCGGTTCAGTGCCACGCAGGCCACGTCGGCCAGCATGTCGCCATGCACCTGGGGGTAGCGCGTGGCCGCTTGCAATACGGCCTCGAAGACGGGGCGTTCGAAGTAGTTGTGGACGTTGGTGAAATCGGCGGGGCTCATGCGATGCTCCGGAATGGATGGGGCAGTATCGGGGAGCCGACCCTGGTGCGAATCCCGGAATAGCCCCGGCTTCGGTGGCCAACTGTTGGGCCGGGCTCACAGCCGCTGGACCACCCGCATCGAAAAGTCCACGGCCTTGACGTCTTTGGTCAGGCGGCCGATGGAGATGCGGTCCACGCCCGTGGCGGCGATGGCGCGCACTTGGTCCAGACTGACTCCGCCGGAGACTTCCAAGACGGCCCGCCCCGCATTCAAGGCGACGGCTTGGCGCATGCGCTCCAGATCGAAATTGTCCAGCAGCACGCTGGTGGCCCCGGCTTGCAGGGCTTCTTCGAGCTGCGCCAAGGTTTCGACTTCGATCTGGATGCCGATGTCGGCCTGGGCTTGCTGAACCAGCGCCCGGGCGTTGCGAAGCGCGGCGCTGACTCCGCCGGCAGCGGCGATGTGGTTTTCTTTGATGAGGATGCCGTCGTACAGGGCCAGGCGTTGGTTCTGGCCGCCGCCCACGCGCACGGCGTACTTCTGGGCCAGCCGCAAGCCTGGCAAGGTCTTGCGGGTGTCGAGGATGGCGCACCCCCTTGGATTGGGGCTGGCGCCTTCGATGGCTCGCACATACTGCCGGGTGACGGTGGCCGTGCCCGACAGCAGTTGCAGGAAGTTCAACGCCGGTCGCTCGGCGGTGAGCAGCGCACGCGCGTGCGCCTCAATCTCGCACACCACGGTGTCGGCGGGCAGTTCGGAGCCCTCGGCCGCTCGCCAGTGAACTTGCGTGGCCGCATCGACCGTGTGCATGCAGGCATCGAACCACTCGCGACCGCACAGCACGGCCGGCTCGCGTAGCAGCACTCGGGCGCGCACACGTTGGTCGGCAGGCACCAGCTCGGCCGTCCAGTCGCGGCGGCCAAGGTCTTCGAACAAGGCGTCGCGCACATTGCGTGCACGGGCTTCGGCCAGGGTTTCGTCGTGGTCGAACATGGGGTCAGGCCGCTCCGAGATGACGCACGAAACCGTGCTGGGGCTGGGCAATGGCCGTCGGGTGGCGCGCGACGAAGTCGAGCATGCGCTCGATGCAGCCCAGCGCCTGGCTGCGCACGGGTTCGGGCACGGTGATTTCGCCCTTGCCGTGTTCCAAACAGGCTAGCACGCCCTGCAGGGCGTTCATCGCCATCCACGGGCAGTGCGCGCAGCTCTTGCAGGTGGCGCCGTGGCCGGCGGTGGGCGCTTCGATGAGTGTCTTGCCGGGGGCCATCTGGCGCATGCGGTGCAGGATGCCGTTGTCGGTGGCCACGATGTAGGTGCTGGCCTGGCCCTCGACGACGGCTTTCAGGAGCTGGCTGGTCGATCCGACCACGTCGGCTTGTTCGACCACGCTGCGCGGCGATTCGGGGTGGACGAGCACCAAGGCATCGGGATGCTGCTGGCGCAGCAGTTCCAATTCGAGCCCCTTGAACTCATCGTGCACGATGCACGCACCGTTCCACATCAGCATGTCGGCCCCGGTTTGCTCTTGGATGTAGCGGCCCAAGTGGCGGTCGGGGGCCCATAAGATTTTGTGGCCTTGCTCTTGCAAATGCCGCACGATGGCCAGCGCGCAGGAGCTGGTCACCATCCAGTCGGCGCGGGCTTTCACGGCCGCGCTGGTGTTGGCATAGACGACGACCTGGCGGTCGGGGTGGGCGTCGCAGAAGGCGGCGAATTCGTCGGGCGGGCAACCCAGGTCGAGCGAACAGGTCGCTTCCAGGTCGGGCATCAGCACGGTTTTGTCCGGGCTGAGGATTTTGGCCGTTTCGCCCATGAAGCGCACGCCGGCCACGATCAGGGTGCGCGCGGCATGGTCGCGTCCGAAACGGGCCATTTCCAGAGAGTCGGCCACGCAGCCGCCGGTCTCCAAGGCCAAGTCTTGGATGTCGCCGTCGACATAGTAGTGGGCGACGAGCACGGCATCGCGCTCGGCCAGCAGTTGGCGAATGCGCTCTCGGGTGGCCGCTTTGGCCGCAGGCGGCAAGGGTTCGGGCACTTTGGCCCAGGCATGAGCGGTACAGCTGGCGCCTCGGGCATCTTGGCGCGTGTAGTCGTAAATCACGGATTCCATGGCGTCAGGGGCCGTGTGGGGGCGGCCCTCATCGAATAGAAGGACTCAACACCGCATGGTAGCCGAGCCACCCTGCCTGCGGCGCCGGGTGGGGTTCAGGCCAGCAAGTGCTCGGCGTCCATCACTTGAAAGCGTGCCAGCGCGAGGTTGGTGCGTCGTCGGTCGAGAACGACCAGCAGGAACAGGTCGGCATGTTGGTGGACGCTGCGCAGGATGTGTTGGTGCCGATCGAGGGTGATGATGATTTCGTCGACGCGCTGACTGCCGAGGTCGCGCGCGGCGCGGCGCTGCGCCTTGAGCACTTCGGTGGCGGTGGCAGCGGTCAGCTCCAGCGGAAGGTCCTCGACGTCGTCGGCAAGTTGCTGGCCCAGCACCAGGCCGGTGGAGGTGTCGACGATGCAGCCGCCCAGCACGCCTTCGATGCGCATGAGCTGCTCGAGCACGCGCAGCACGCGGGCTTGGTCCAGGCGTGGGCGCAGCGCATCGTCCACGAATTGCGCCGGGCCGATCTCATGGACTTCGGGCAAGGGGGTGAGGCTGCCGCTGGGGCCGGCTGCCTGCGCGGGCTCGGAGGCTTCGGCCGCCGATGCGCAGATCAGATCGTCGATGCGCATCGGAAACTCTCCGCCGGGCAGGGGGGGCTCGCGCAACCGGGCCTGCACCGCCGGCGAGAGGTGCTTGACGCGATTCCAGGTGTTGAGCACGCAGTTCCATACGGCCGATGCGCTGGTCATGGGTTCGGTGCTCACCATCACATTGAGGGCTGTGGGCCAGGGCACTGCCGCGATGCGGGGCGTCAGTGTGGCCAGCGGTGCGGCCAACAAGAAGAGCAAGTGGGGGCACTGCCAATGCTCGCCATGCGCTGCGGCATTGAGGGTGGCGACGATTTCATCGAAGAGTGCTTCGGGCATCGGCGCCATGATGATCGCGCTGAGGTGGCTGCGCTCCATCAACGCAATGGGAATGGCCTGAGCGTCCGGGCTCGGGTCGCGGACATCGGCGTGGTAGATCTTGAGCGGGTCATCGACTCGGCGAGGCAGTGCGGTGCGTTCGATCAGCGCGATCGACGCCAGTGTGCTTTGGTGGCGCAGATGCAGCCGCTCGATGGGCTGCCCCGAAGCGTCGGACAGGGCCTTGATGACACCACCGGCCCATAGGCGTGCCGGGTCGTGCAAGGTGATCTGGCGTGCGGCCAGGTCGAGATCGGCCCTCGATGCCGCCAGGTGCTGACGGATGGCTTCGGCCGGCGAACCCACGATGAACAGGTCGCGGATGTGCTTGTCGACGATGTGGCCACGGTCGGTCACCTCGGTGCTGCGGTTTTCGAGCATCGCGGTGGCCGCAAAACCTTTGTCTTGCTGCGCTTGGGCGTGGCGCAAGGCCCGAGTGGCTGGGCCGCCCAAGGGCAAGAGGTCGCCAAAAAGAGAGGTCAGCATGGCAGGCTCCTCGGTGCAAGGCGGGTCGGGGGCGACGCATCGGCCAGCAGACCGGTCGATGACCGTTCAGTGTAGGCCTTGCCCGTCGCAGCGGCCAGTGTGCGCCGGGGCGTTCCCGGCGAAAGGTCGTTTCGGCCGGATCGAAGGCGAAGGCCCGGCAGCGAGGGTCGGCGTGCTCAGCGCGACCGTGGGCTGGCCAACAGCTCGCGGGCCGAGCATCCCATGGTGCGGCGCACCATGGCACTGAAAGCGCTGGGGCTGTAGCCCAGCTCGGCTGCGATGTGGCCAACCGGCCGCCGAGTGGCTCCGCGAGCGAGCGCATGGGCCAGCACGACCTGCTGGCGCCAGCGGGTGAAGGTGGTGCCCAATTCGTCGCGGAACAGCCGCGCCACGGTGCGCAAGCTGGCGCCGCAGTCGCGGGCCCAGTCCGCCAGGGTGGCATGCCGGGTCGGGTCGGCCAGCACGGCCTCGCAGAGCTGACGCAGCCGCTTGTCACGCGGCAGGTCCACGCCCAGCGGCACCGCGGCAGCGCGGCGCAGTTCGTCCAGCACCAAGGCGCCCAGCAGGCGTTCCCGAGCCAGCTCGGCCGGGGTGAGGTCGGCTTGGCCATCGGGGCGGGTGTCCATTTCCAGCACGAGGGCGCGCAGCAAGGCCGACACTTCCAACACCCGGCATGTGCGCCAGCGCGCCTGCTCTTGGGGCGGGACGTTTGGGCCACATTGGCCTTCGGGTTGGTGCAGGTAGAGGGTGCGCAGATCTGCATCCTCCACCACGGTGACCGCGTGCTCGACCCCGGGGGGGATCCACAGCGCCCGCGAGGGCGGCACGATGTAGCTGCCACGGGCCACGGTCAGGCGTGTGACGCCGGTGGTGGAGATCGCGAGCTGGGCCCAGGGATGGCGGTGTGGCACGACCTGTGTGTCTGCGCGCAGATGGTGCAGTTTGGCGCGCACGGGCCGCGTTCGGCTGGGGGCGTACAGGTGAGGCGTCAGCGGCCCCACATAAGACAGCTCACGTGAACGGAGGGCCGAAGCAGGCTTTGGCATGTTTGCGACAGAAGTTGGCTTCCTATCGTAAACCTGCCGACGTGATCGTGCCTACCATGCGGCCCATGAGCATGACGACACCGAGCGCTTCACGCGCAGCACCGTGGGGGCCCGACGCCCAGACCATCGGCCTGGTGGGCTTGGCGCACGGGACATCGCACTTTTTCCACATGCTGCTGCCGCCCTTGTTTCCCTGGCTGATCGGCGAGTTCTCGCTGAGTTACTCCGAGCTCGGGCTGCTGGTGACGGTGTTTTTCGTGATTTCGGGCGTGGGGCAGGCTTTGTCGGGCTTTTTGGTCGACCGCGTCGGCGCGCGTCCGGTGCTGTTCGTGGCGTTGGCGTGTTTCACGCTGGCAGGACTGGCGGCTGCCTGGGCGTCGGGCTATGGCGGGCTGGTGCTGGCAGCGGCATTGGCCGGGCTCGGCAACGCGCCATTTCATCCGGTGGACTTCACCATCCTCAACAAGCGGGTGTCGCCCCCGCGGCTCGGGCATGCCTTTTCGGTGCATGGCATCACGGGCAATCTGGGGTGGGCGGCCGCACCGGTGTTCATGGCCGGCGTGACGACGGCCACGGGCTCGTGGCGCATGGCTTGCGCCGGGGCGGCCGGCCTGGCGGCTGTCGTGCTGGCCGCATTGGTGTGGCAGCGCCAGGCCCTGGACGATCGCCCGGGGCGCACGGCGCATGCCGCGCAGGCGTCCGCGGTCGCCGTCTCGGACCATCCCATGGCCTTCCTGAAGCTGCCCTCGGTGTGGCTGTGTTTTTCGTTCTTCTTTTGGACCACCTGCGCTTTGAGTGCGATCCAGAGCTTCGCCAGTCCGGCGTTGCGGTCGCTGTATGGCCTGCCGCTGGCGGTGACTTCGCTGGTGGTGACCGGCTACATGCTGGCCGGGGCGGCCGGCATGGTGATCGGGGGCTTCCTCGTGGCCAAGGTGCAGCGGCTTGAACGCATCATTGGCGTGTGCCTGGTGGGCTCGGGCCTGCTGCTTGCCGGGGCCGGGCTGGGTGTCTTGCCCGGGCTGGTGGCCGTGGGGCTGGTTGCGTTGGCCGGGCTGGGCACGGGCATCGCGGGCCCGTCGCGCGACATGCTCATCAAACGGGCGGCGCCGCCCGGGGCCACAGGACGGGTGTATGGCACGGTGTATTCCGGGCTGGATCTGGGCTTTGCCGTGGCGCCTCCGCTGCTGGGGCTGCTCATGGACCGGGGGGCCACCTCGGGCATCTTCTACGCGGCGGCCGGCGCTTTGGCCTTGGCCGTGGGCTCAGCGGCTTGGGTGGGCACGCGTGTGGCTGCGGCAGGCGCCGCGCCGAGACGCGCGCCGGCCTGAAGTGGACCCGCGACGCAAGGGGCAGGGGCCTGGATTCGCCACGCTCGCGTTGCGCACCGGCGGGCCGGGATAATCGGCCCGTTTGCATCGAGGAGTGTGCTGCATGATTCCGACCCCGGCTTCCCGCCTGGCAGGCCACGCGCTGGTCGAGGCCTTGCTTGCACAAGGCGTGGACACCGCTTTTGGCGTGCCTGGCGAGAGTTTTCTGGCCGTGCTGGACGGCTTCTACGAACACCGCGAGCGCATTCGCTTCATCGCTTGTCGGCACGAAGGCGGTGCGGCCTTCATGGCCGAGGCCCAAGGCAAGCTCACGGGGCGGCCTGGGATCTGCTTCGTCACGCGTGGGCCGGGCGCGACCAATGCCAGCATTGGCTTGCACACGGCCTATCAGGATTCCACGCCGATGATTCTTTTCGTGGGTCAGGTGGGCACTGATTTTCGCGACCGGGAAGCCTTCCAAGAGGTGGACTATCGGGCCATGTTCGGCCCCAACACCGGGGGGTTTGCGAAATGGGTGGCCGAAGTGGACCGCCCCGAGCGCCTGCCCGAATATGTGGCACGGGCTTTCCATGTGGCCTTGCAAGGACGTCCGGGCCCGGTGGTGCTGGCGCTGCCGGAGGACATGCTGATGCAGCGCACGGATGCGCCGGTGCTGCCCCGAGTGGAGCCTGCGCAGGCCTGGCCCACGCCAGGCGCATTGCGCCGCATCCGCGAGATGCTGCTGGCGGCGCGGCGGCCGCTGGCAATCGTGGGCGGGGGCGGCTGGACGCCGGCGGCGTGCCAAGCCCTGCAACGGTTTGCCGAAGACTGGCAGTTGCCGGTGGGCTGCGCTTTCCGTTTTCAGGATCTCTTCGACAACGCCCACCCGTTGTATGCGGGGGATGTGGGCATCGGCATCGACCCGAGGCTGGCACAGCGCATCCGCGAGGCCGATCTCATCCTGGCCGTGGGCCCGCGGCTGGGCGAGATGACCACCAGCGGCTACACCTTGATCGAAGCCCCGCGTCCGCGTCAGCAGCTCATTCACATCCATGCCGGGGCGGAGGAGCTGGGCCGCGTCTATGCCGCCCATGTGCTGGTTCAGGCCTCGATGGCCTGCGCCGCGCCTGCCTTGGCCAGCCTGGCCGCGCCGTCGTCGCTCCCGTGGACCGACTGGGTGGCCGGCGTGCGGGCCGACCGCCAAGCCAACCGTGTCTCGACGCCACCGCCTGGGCCCTTGGACTTGGCTGAAGTGGTCAAGACGATGCAGCGTGTGCTGCGTGAACAAGGCCGTGCCGACGCCGTGCTCACCAACGGCGCGGGCAATTACTCGGGTTGGCTGCATCGCTTTTATGAATACCCCGGCTTGGCCGCTGGCCAGCGCACTCAGCTGGCACCCACAGCCGGCGCCATGGGTTACGGGGTGCCGGCGGCCGTGGCTGCCAGCTTGTTGCAGCCGGGGCGCACGGTGATCAACATCGCCGGCGATGGCGACTTCTTGATGACCGGCCAAGAGCTGGCCACCGCCATGGGGTATCGCAAGGCCTCGTCGGGGCCGTTCATCGTGCTGGTGGTGGACAACGGCACCTACGGCACGATTCGCATGCACCAGGAGCGCGAGTTTCCGGGGCGGGTGTCGGGCAGCGACTTGTTCAACCCGGACTTCACGCAATTGGCGCAGGCCTACGGGGCGCAGGCCGCGCGCATCGATCGTACCGAGGATTTCGAACCGGCCTTTCGGGCGGCGCTGGCGCGTCACACCCCGACGTTGCTGCATCTGAAGCTGGATGCCGAAGTCCTGACCAGCCGCACCACGCTCAGTGCGCTGCGGGCCGCAGCGTCGTCGGCGAGGACGTGATGGCCGCCTGGCGTGTGGCCGTGGTCGGTGCCGGGCCGGCCGGCTTGATGGCTGCCGAAACCCTTGCGCGTCACGGTGTGGCCGTGGATGTGTACGAGCGCATGCCTTCGGCTGGACGAAAGTTTTTGTTGGCCGGCAAGGGGGGACTCAATCTGACGCATTCCGAGCCGCCAGCGGCTTTTCTGTCGCGTTACGGTGCGCAACGGTCGGTGGTGGCTCCTTGGCTGGCGGCCTTTGGGGCCGAGGACCTGCGCGCCTGGGCGGCCCGGCTGGGCATCGAGACTTTCGTTGGAAGCTCCGGGCGCGTCTTCCCAAAGGACATGAAGGCCGCGCCTTTGTTGCGTGCCTGGCTGCACCGGCTGCGCGAGGCCGGGGTGCGCTTGCACATGCGCCATCGCTGGACGGGGTGGGCCGGCGAGCGAGGTTTGGCGATGGACACCCCCACCGGGAGTGTGGTGGTGCAAGCCGACGCCGTGGTGCTGGCGCTGGGTGGGGGCAGTTGGTCGCGCCTGGGCTCCGATGGCGCCTGGGTGCCCTGGCTGACTGCGCGGGGCGTGATCGTCAGGCCTTTGCTGCCGGCCAATTGTGGCTTCGATGTGGCTCGGTCCGGTCCGCACGTCCACCCGCAGCTGGGGTGGTCTGAGCATCTGCGCAGCCGCTATGCCGGCCAGCCGCTCAAAACCGTGGTTCTCAGCGCCAAGGGCGTTGGCGGCGAGCATTTCGCGCGCCGCGGCGAATTCGTGCTGACCGACACCGGCATCGAGGGCAGTCTGGTCTATGCGGCGTCTGGCCTGTTGCGCGAGGCCATCGCAGCGCACGGTGCGGTGGATATCCACCTCGATTTGATGCCGGACTGGCCGGCCGAGCGGGTGCTGGCCGAAGTGTCGCGCCCGCGCGGCTCGCGGTCATGGGCCAGCCATCTGCAAAGCCGCTTGGGTCTCAAGGGTCTGAAAGTGGCTTTGCTGCACGAAGTGCTGGGGCCCTTGGCCAAGCACGAGCCCGTGACGGTGGCCGCCACGCTCAAGGCCTTGCCTTTGCGGTTGGTGTCCCCGCGTCCGTTGGACGAGGCCATCAGTACGGCCGGGGGGGTGGCCTTCGAGGCTGTGGACGAGTTTTTGATGCTGCGGCAGCTGCCCGGGGTGTTCTGCGCGGGCGAGATGCTCGACTGGGAGGCTCCTACGGGCGGCTATCTGCTCACAGCCTGCTTTGCCAGTGGTCGTTGGGCCGGCGAGGGAGCGGCCCGCTGGCTCGGGGTGACGTGAGACCCCGCACGCCAATCGAAGCCAAGAAGGTTTCCACGGCCTCGGTGTAGGGCCCCGGGAGGCCCAACTCACGGTTGATTTCGCTGTGGGACAGATCCACTGCGTAGAGCTGGGCTCGCCCGCCCACGCGTTCGATGGCGCGGGCCATGCGTTGATTTTGGTCACGCGCTCGCTGGCGGGAGGCGGCATACACCAGCATCATCGGGGCAGGGGCCTGAGTGAGACGGTGTACTGGCGAGACTTGCTGCCAGAACGACGGATCGGTGCCGAAGGCTTCACGAAACAAGGACCAGGGCTGGTTGTGCATGAGCGCCGGCACGTCCAAGGCGCCGCTGTCCAGACACACCGTGCCCGCCCAGGGGCGCACGCCGTGGTCCCGGGCCAGAGGCTGATCGGCGGCCACCAGCGCGGCCAAGTGGGCCCCGGCCGAATGCCCCATGAGGACCAGCTGGTTCAAGTCCAGGCCCCAGTGCGAGGCATGGGCTTGCACGAAAGCCAATGCCCGAGCCACGTCACGGGCTTGTTCCCATGGATTGGCCTCGGGCAGCAAGCGATAGTTGATGGACACGAAGGCATGACCTTGCGGCACCCATCGTTCGACCTTGTGCTGCACCACTGGGCCCATGGCCTTGTCGCCGTAGCGCCAACCCCCGCCATGCACCATCATCAACAAAGCGCCGCTGGCCGGTCCAAGCGGCAGGTACAGATCCAGCACCTGGCGCGGGTGCTGGCCATACGCCAGGTTGGGCTGCAGTCGATACGGTCCGTCAGGAGGACGGCGGCGCCATGCCTCTGCGCCAGCCGCGCCAGCGCAAGCCGCCAGGGGCAGGCTGACCAGTCCCACACTGCAGCGCAGCAAGTGGCGACGATTCGAGTCCGTGGTCATGTCGATCTGCAGCAAGGCCAAGAGTGCCGTCCATTGTGCGCAAGGTGTGTTAAGCGCATGCCGCTCCAAGGTCAAGAACAATGAAGTGCTCGGGCTGTTAGCTCAGCGCACGCTCCCAGGCCGATGCATCCAGATGCTGCGCCACGGCATCGGCCAGCCGGTTCAGGCTGGCTTCACGCAAGGCGTTCAGGTCGGTGGGTTCGGCCGCGTCGAGCCCGGCCCAGCGCAGCAGCGAGGCCTGGGCTGGCGGTGCATCGAACAGACCATGCACATACGTGGCCAGGATTTGCCCCCCCGGGTCGCGCACCCCTTCGGGTCGGCCGTCCAGGTCCAGCAGCGGATGCTCCAAGGCCGGGCCGGTACTGACGCCGGCGTGGATCTCGTAACCCCACACCATCTCGCCCCCGGGCCGCAGGCGGCCTTGCACCTGACGCAACTGCTTTTGTGGCGCGAGCGTGGTTTCCAAGTCGAGCCAGCCCAGACCCGGCATCGAACCCGGTGGACCCTCCAGACCGTGGGGATCGTGCAGCCAGCGGCCCAGCATCTGCAGGCCGCCGCAGATGGCGATCAGCTTGCCGCCGTAGCGCAGGTGGCGTGCGAGATCACGGTCCCAGCCCCGTTCGCGCAAGGCGCGCAAATCGGCCTGCACGCTCTTGCTGCCTGGCAGAACGATCAGATCGGCCGGTGGCAGTGGCCGGCCGGGGCCGGCGAAAATCAATTCCACCTGCGGATGCACGCGCAGCGCGTCCAAGTCCGTATGGTTCGACAGACGCGGCAACACCGGTACCACCACGCGCAGCCGCGGTTCACCCGGCTTGGTCAGGCGCTCACGGGGCAGGGCGTCTTCGGCATCGAGCATCAGGCCGCTGAGGTAGGGCAGCACGCCCAACACGGGTTTGCCACTGCGCTCCTCCAGCCAGCGCAGGCCGGGCTCTAGCAAAGACACGTCGCCACGGAAACGGTTGATCACGAAACCGCGGATGCGCGCCCGTTCGCTGTGGCTCAGGCATTCCAGCGTGCCCAACAGGTGCGCGAAAACGCCGCCGCGGTCGATGTCGGCCACCAGGATCACCGGGCAGTCCACCGCTTCGGCAAAGCCCATGTTGGCGATGTCGCGCTCGCGAAGGTTCACCTCGGCCGGGCTGCCAGCCCCTTCCACCAGCACCACCTCGTGCGCGGCGCGCAGCCGCGCGTAGCTCTCCAGCACATAGGGCAGGGCCAGCGGCTTGAAGGCGTGGTACTCGATCGCATGGGCATTGAAGCGCGCGCGGCCCTGGATGATCACCTGGGCGCCAGTGTCGCTGTTGGGCTTGAGCAGCACCGGGTTCATGTCCGTGTGCGGTGCCAGCCCACAGGCCTGGGCTTGCAGTGCCTGGGCGCGGCCGATCTCGCCGCCGTCGGCCGTCACCGCCGAGTTCAGCGCCATGTTCTGCGGCTTGAACGGTGCCACACGACGGCCATGCCGATGAAACAGGCGGCCCAGCGCGGCCACCAAGGTGGACTTGCCCGCATCGCTGGTGCAGCCTTGCACCATCAGCGTGCCGTGGAAGCATTCGTAGAAGGACGGCATGGCCCGATTATGATTTCGCGCGGCCCGCCCATGAGCTTCCTGACCGACACCTTCGCCATGCCTATTGCGCTCACCCAGCCCGGCTGGCTGTGGAGCTTGTGGCTGGGCGTGGCGCTGGACCTGTGCCTGGGTGAGCCACGGCGCTGGCATCCGCTGGTGGGCTTTGGTCGCTGGGCTCGGTTCATCGAACGTTGCCTCCACCGTGGGTCGTCCAAACGGCGGGGCGTGCTGGCCTGGTGTCTGGCCGTGCTGCCGATCGTGGGGGCGTTCATGATGATGCGGGCGATCACGCCCATGGCCGGGCGCTGGCTGCTCGACGGGCTGGCGCTCTACGCTGCATTGGGCCTGCGCAGTCTGATCGAGCATGTGGTGCCGGTGGGTCGCGCCTTGCAGCAGCAAGACCTGCCCGCTGCCCGCCAAGCCGTGCAGCACATCGTCACGCGCGACTGTGCGGTGCTCGATGAAGCCGGTGTGGCCACGGCAGCCGTGGAGTCGGCCTTGGAAAACGGCAGTGACGCCGTCTTCGCCAGCCTGTTTTGGTTTGCCCTGGCGGGCGCACCAGGCGTGTTGCTGCACCGGCTGTCCAACACACTGGATGCCATGTGGGGCTATCGCACCCCACGGTATCGGCACTTCGGCTGGGCCGCAGCGCGCCTCGATGATGTGTTGAATTGGTTGCCCGCACGCGCCACGGCGCTCAGCTATGCCCTCTGCGGCCGCACCGGCCGAGCTTGGCACTGTTGGCGCACACAAGCGCCCCAGTGGGACAGCCCCAACGCCGGCCCGGCGATGGCCGCCGGTGCCGGGGCGCTGAACCTGCGGCTGGGGGGCGCGGCACGCTACCATGGCCGCTTGGAATGGCGGCCAGTGCTCGGCGAAGGCAAGCCACCCGGCGCCACCGACGTCCAGCGCGCCTGTGCATTGCTGCTTCGCTGCTTCGTGCTGTGGATGGTCGTGCTGACCTTGCTGGCGATCCTCGTTCAGGAGGGGGCGTGATCCCCAAGCCCGCGCCCATTCCCCATGGGGCCGACCTGCACCGGGCCATCGAGCGCTTTGGCTTCGCCCCAGCAGGGAAGCCGTGGCTGGACCTGTCCACCGGCATCAACCCTTGGCCCTGGCCTGCGCGTGAGCACATGACCCACCTGCCCGAGGCTGCCTGGCATGAGCTGCCCGGCCCCGATGCGCAAGTGCAAGCTGCTTTCGATGCGGCCTACGGATCAGGGGCGCTGCCCGTGCCTGGCTCGCAGGCCGCCATCCAAGCGCTGCCCCGCCTGTGGCGACGCCATCTCGGCCGTGCGCACGTGCAAGTGCTGTGGCCCAGCTATGGTGAACATGCCGCACGCTGGGGCTTGGAAGGGCATGCCGTGCACCTGCACGCTGCGGCCGCGCTGGGGCGCACGGCGGCCGACGTGATCGTCATCGCTCACCCCAACAACCCCACCGGCGACACTTTCGATGCATCGCGCGTGCGCGCGCTGGCGGCGGCCTGCCGCCTGCTCGTCATCGACGAAGCCTTTCTCGACGCCGCCGATGGACCCAGCCATGCCCAGCTGGGCCTGCCCAATGTCGTCGTGCTGCGTTCGCTGGGCAAGTTCTACGGCCTGGCGGGGTTGCGCGTCGGGGCCGTGCTGGCCAGCCCCGCGTGGCGCGAGGCCCTGGCCGCCGAGCTGGGGCCCTGGTCCGTGGGGGGCTTGGCGTTGCAACTGGCTGCGGCTGCATTGCGCGATACTGCCTGGCGAGCCACCATGCGCCAGCGGCTCCAGGTGGCCGCGCAGTCCTTGGGCATCGTGCTGGCTCGTCATGGTCTGGCCCACCAGGGCACGATGCTATTTCGCACCGTGATCACGGCCCGGGCTGCCATCTTGCACGAAGCCTTGGCCCGGCAAGGCGTGTGGACACGCCTGTTCGACCTGCCCGCGCCAAGCGGCCATCACGGCTCCGACTTCCAGGCCCTGCGCCTGGGCCTGCCACCCCATGAAGCGGCGTTGCAGCGGCTTGATGCCGCCCTGGCTGCAACCGTCCCCATGCTGGAGAACCCATGAAGACCGTTTGGATGAGCTTGCTTTTGGCTGCGGCCTGTGTCACGGGTGCGCCGGCTGCCCAGGCGCAGGCCGTCAGTTCCGTCGATGACCATGGACGCACGCTCACGCTGCCGCGGCCTGCGCAGCGCATCATCAGCTTGGCGCCGCATGCGACCGAACTCGTTTTTGCCGCGGGCGCAGGGCATCGTCTGGTCGGGGTGGTCGAGTACAGCGACTACCCCGAAGCGGCTCGGTCCATCCGCCGTGTGGGCGACAACAAAGCCATCGACCTGGAAACCATCGCTGCGCTCAAACCCGATCTGATCGTCGTCTGGCGTCATGGCAATGCACGCCGCCAGATCGAAAAACTCGCCGCCTTGGGCATCCCCCTGTACGAAAGCGAGCCGCGGCGGCTCGACGACATTCCGACCGCGCTGGAGCGACTGGGCCGCTTGATGGGCACCGAAGCCGCCGCCCAACAGGCGGCCGACGACTACCGCCGCACTCTGCACGCCCTGCGCGAGCGTTACGCGGGCCGTCCCCCGGTGACCACCTTTTACCAAGTGTGGCGCCAACCGCTGAAAACGCTCAATGACGAACATCTGGTCAGCGACGTCATTCGCCTGTGCGGCGGCGTCAATGTCTTCGGTCGACTCGCCCCGCTGGTGCCCACCCTGTCAGATGAGGCCGTGCTGCAAGCCAACCCCGAATTCATCTTTGCTGCCAGCATGGGGGCCACTGCCTCCGATCGCCCGCTGGACAGCCTGGACGGCTGGAAACGCTTCCCGCGACTCATGGCGGTGCAGCGCGGCAACCTCTTTTACGTGAACGGCGACCTCATCAACCGGCCCACGCCCAGGGTGCTGCAAGGCGCAGCCTTGCTGTGCGAGGCGATCGAGGAGGCGCGCCGCCGGCGACGCTGATCAACCCACGGCATGGACACCCTCGTACGATGAACAAACGGAAAGATCCCGCCAAAAGCGGCAACGACGCCAACCTTGGCTTCGAGGCCAAACTCTTCAAAGCCGCCGACAAACTGCGCGGCAACATGGAGCCCAGCGACTACAAGCATGTCGTGCTGGGGCTCATCTTCTTGAAATACATCTCCGACGCCTTCGAGGCCAAGCACCAGGCGCTGTTGGCCGAAGACCCGCAGGTTGCCGAAGACCGCGACGAATACCTTGCCGACAACGTGTTCTGGGTGCCAGCGGCGGCGCGCTGGTCGTATCTGCAGGCCCACGCCAAGCGGCCCGAGATCGGCACCCTGATCGACGAGGCCATGCGCGCCATCGAAAAAGAAAACGACTCGCTCAAAGGCGTGTTGCCCAAGGACTATGCCCGCCCCGCGCTCAACAAGGTCATGCTGGGCGAGTTGATCGACCTGTTCTCGCGCATCGGCCTAAAGGATGCGGCCCACCGCTCGAAGGACATACTCGGGCGTGTGTACGAGTATTTCCTGGGGCAGTTCGCCGGCGCCGAAGGCAAGCGCGGCGGCGAGTTCTACACCCCGCGCTCGGTGGTGCGCGTGCTGGTGGAAATGCTCGAACCCTACCGGGGCCGCGTGTACGACCCCTGCTGCGGCTCGGGCGGCATGTTCGTGCAATCGGAAAAGTTCGTGCAGGAGCACGGCGGGCGCATCGGCGACATTGCCATCTACGGGCAGGAAAGCAACTACACCACGTGGCGGCTGTGCAAGATGAACCTGGCCGTGCGCGGCATCGACGCCGACATCCGCTGGAACAACGAAGGCAGCTTCCACAAAGACGAACTGCGCGACCTCAAGGCCGATTACATCCTTGCCAACCCGCCGTTCAATGTTTCCGACTGGGGCGGCGAGCGCCTGCGCGAAGACGTGCGCTGGACCTTTGGCGTGCCGCCGGTGGGCAATGCCAACTACGCCTGGCTGCAGCATATCTATCACCACCTCGCTCCAAACGGCACCGCGGGCGTGGTGCTGGCCAACGGCTCCATGAGCTCCAACCAGAGCGGCGAAGGCGACATCCGCCGTGCCATGGTCGAAGCCGACGTGGTGGACTGCATGGTGGCGTTGCCCGGGCAGCTTTTTTACTCCACGCAGATTCCCGCTTGCCTGTGGTTTCTGGCGCGCAACAAAAACCCCGGCGGGGGCTTGCGCGACCGGCGCGGCCAAGTGCTGTTCATCGACGCCCGCCAGATGGGCGTGCTGGTGGACCGCACCCGGCGCGAACTCACCGACGAGGAAATCCAGCGCATCGCCGACACTTACCACGCTTGGCGCGGAACCGTAGGGGCGACCCGCAGGTCGCCCCTACCGGAATACGCCGACATCCCCGGTTTCTGCAAATCCGCCACGTTGGAGGACATCCGCCAACACGGCCATGTGCTGACGCCGGGCCGCTATGTGGGTGCGGCGCAGCAGGAGGACGACGGCGAACCCTTCGAAGCAAAGATGGCGCGCCTGTCCGCCCAGTGGCGGCAGCAGCGCGAAGAAGCGGCCAGGTTGGATGCCGCGATCGAGGCCAATCTGAAGGAGCTGGGGTTTTGATCATGTCGTTCTTATTGCCGCCATTCACCACCTGGAGCACCCGATGACCCCGCAAGAGCTCCTGCAGATGATTGCCGCTGGGGAGAGGCTTGCCGTCGAGTTCAAGGGCGAAGCCAAAGCCCCCCTTTCCGACCGCGATTTGGTGCAGGCCGTTGTCTGTCTGGCCAATCGAACCGGCAGCGAATCCGGTTATCTTCTGATCGGGGTCGAAGACGATGGCCGCCTCACCGGCGCACGTCCGCGCCATGGCAGCATCACCGACCTGGACAAACTCGCCGCCCTGATCGCCCATCGCACCCGTCCACCAGTAACCGTTCGCATCGAATCCATCGACTACGAAGGCCATGCCGTTCTGGTGATCGAAGTACCTACACAACACCACCCGGTTGCCACCGCAGATGGCCTTTTCCTTCGCCGCGCGGTGGGTGGTGACGGCAAACCTGCTTGCCTACCAATGGATGCCCACGCCGTTCAGTCCCTCTTGGCAGGACGGGGGTTGCTCGACCCTTCGGCGCAGATCCTCGCCGATGCCCGCTGGCAGGATCTCGACCCCCTGGAGTTCGAACGCTTTCGCCGCAGTGTGCGGGAGCGACGCGGCCGCAGCGACGAAAGCCTGCTCGACCTACCCGATCTGGAGCTCGCCAAAGCGCTGGGTGTCATCGATGCCAATGGCAGCGTGCGCGGCGTTCGCCTGGCGGCCTTGTTGCTCTTTGGCAAGGAAGAGGCACTGCGCCGTTACGTTCCGGCGCACGAAGTCGCCTTTCAGGTGTTGCGCGGGCTCGACTTGGAGGTCAACGACTTCTTTCGCTGGCCACTGTTGCGCGTGATGGAAGAGATCGAAATGCGCATCCGCGCCCGCAACCGAGAAAAGGAACTGATGGTCGGGTTGCTGCGCGTAGGCGTTCCCGACTACCCCGAGCGCGCCTTGCGCGAAGCGGTGGCCAATGCCCTCATCCACCGTGACTATCAGCGCCTGGGTGCCGTCCATTTCCAATGGCACCCCGAACGCATCGAAATCAGCAACCCCGGCGGCTTTCCGGAAGGTGTGCGCCTGGACAACCTGCTCGTCACCGCACCACGCCCGCGCAACCCCTTGCTGGCCGACGCCTTCAAGCGCGCCGGCATCGTCGAGCGCACCGCGCGCGGCATCGACACCATCTTCTACGAACAACTGCGCAACGGCCGCACCGCCCCCTCTTACGCGCGCAGCGATGCGACTGGCGTCACCGTCGTCATCCCTGGAGGCCAAGCCAACCTCGACTTCGTCCGCCTGCTCGTCACCGAAGCGCAGAACGGACGCACTCTGGGCTTGGATGAGCTCCTGATCCTCAACGCCCTCTGGCAGGAGCGCAGCCTGACCACTGGCGACGCCGCCCACTTGCTGCAAAAGCCCGAGGCGGAAACCCGCACCACCTTGCATACCCTGGTGGAAGCGGGCCTCGTCGAAGAACGCGGCCAAAAGAAAGGCCGAACCTGGCACCTGGCCGCCGCCGTCTATCGCCTGCTGGGCAACAAAGCCGGCTACGTCCGCCAACGCGGATTCGAACCCCTGCAGCAAGAACAAATGGTGCTCCAGTTCGTGGAAAAGCACAGACGGATCACACGGCGCGATGCGGCTGAGCTCTGCCGGATCGGCCCGCACCAAGCCACTCGCCTGCTATCCAGACTGGTGGACGACGGCCGACTGGTGCGCCACGGAGAACGCAAGGGGGCTTGGTATGAGCGAGGAACAAAAATATGAGCGCGCGCATAAATGCCGAGCATCGCGCGCATAAGCTCGATGCCGCGACCGAGGCCAACCTGAGGCGCTGGGGTTTTGAACGCTGCGTTGAACACACGCCCGAGTGATGACCACAATCAACGCAACGTTGATCAAGCGACTTGCGCGAAATCACCGGCTACGCCCGCAACCGGCGCTTTCGCTTCGAACCCTATTTGCGGCTGTTCGAGGAAACGGCGGAGGCGGGCGTATGAGCGGGTCGGGAGGTGTCGTGATGCGTTGCCAAGGGAAGGTCAAGGCAATGGCTGCTGCAAGTCAGGTTAACTTGAAGGGGGGGTGAGGATGGTCAGTGAGTGGCGCAAAACGACAATCGGCGCTGCATTTGATGTCAATCCGCCTCGTCCACTGAAGCGAGGTAGCGTGGCACCGTTCATCCCAATGGATGCGTTGCCAGCGCACGCAAGAGCAGTAGAGCGCATCGAAACCCGCGAATTCACAGGTTCAGGCACTAGGTTTCGCAACGGTGATACGCTTATTGCACGCATTACACCGTGTCTCGAAAACGGAAAAACCGCCTTTGTCGTCGGCCTGCGTAATGATGAAGTGGCGCATGGATCGACAGAATATATCGTGCTCAGCGGCAGATCCGGAGAAAGCGATTCATTGTTCGCCTATTACATAGCTCGTTCTCCGGAATTCCGACGCTATGCAATAGGGCACATGGAGGGGACATCCGGCCGACAGCGCGTCCCGTCGTCAGCCGTTGAACGATTTCAAATCACACTACCCCCGCTTGCCGAGCAACGCGCCATCGCCCATATCCTCGGCACGCTGGACGACAAGATCGAACTCTTGCGCCGCCAGAACGAAACGTTAGAGGCCATGGCCCGCGCCTTGTTCAAGGCGTGGTTCGTGGATTTCGAGCCCGTGCGCGCCAAGATGGAAGGGCGCTGGCAGAGGGGGGATGTAGGGGCGACCGGCCGGTCGCCCCTACCTGGCCTGCCCGCGCACCTCTACGACCTCTTCCCCGACCGGCTCATCGATTCAGAATTGGGCGAGATTCCGGAGGGGTGGGAAAGTGTACCAGCGAGCCATCTCATTGAGTTCAATCCATCAGAATCCTTGGGAAAGGGGACGGAAGCCCCATACATCGAAATGGCCGCATTGCCGACGTCTGGGAGCTGGCCAGAGCCGCCGGTATTGCGGCCATTCGGTAGTGGTATGCGTTTTCGCAATGGTGACACCTTGTTGGCCCGGATTACACCCTGTTTGGAGAATGGAAAGGCGGCCTTTGTCCAGTGCTTGCCTGACAACGCGGTGGGGTGGGGTT
The DNA here is from genome assembly GCF_001592165.1 of Caldimonas taiwanensis NBRC 104434. NCBI lineage: Bacteria > Pseudomonadati > Pseudomonadota > Betaproteobacteria > Burkholderiales > Sphaerotilaceae > Caldimonas > Caldimonas taiwanensis. Next base: position 153,735 of record NZ_BCWK01000004.1, on the reverse strand, counting down.
CCACTGAATATATCGTAATGCGACCCAAAGCCCCAGTGCCGCCGGAATTCGGGTACTTACTGGCACGAGATTCGACTTTTCGGGCGCAGGCTATCCGAAGCATGACAGGCACCTCCGGTCGGCAGCGTGTTCAGGCTGACTCGGTGGCCGCGTTCAAGCTTGCGGCACCGGTCAAGAAGACTGTATGGGATGCGTTCTCTCGTCTTGTTGCGCCCCCATTCAAGAATGTCAAAGTTAATGCTGAGGAAATCGAAACCCTCGCCCAACTGCGCGACACCCTGCTGCCCAAGCTGATATCCGGCGAACTGCGGGTAAAAGATGCAGAACGGTTTTTGCTGGAGAGAGGCTTATGACTGAGAAACGCGCATTTTCCGTGCAAATTTTCGTGCCCATGGGTGATCCGGAGGGGCTGCGCATCATTGAAAAGTCCAACTGGACGGGACAAGGGCTGATGTTCCCGCGCGCGATCTTTGCCGAGGTGCGCCAGCGTCCCGAATTGCAGCGTGCCGGAGTGTACGTGCTGTGGGGGCCTGGTGTCTTCGGGCAACTGCCCAGGATTTATGTGGGCGAAGGTGATTTCCTTCGCGCCCGGCTTGACCAGCATCACAAGCAAAAGGATTTCTGGACACACGCCATCGTATTCACCAGCAAGGATCAAAACCTCAACAAAGCGCATGTGCAATATCTGGAGGCGCGGCTGGTTTCACTCGCTAGTCAAGCTAGGCGGGCCGAGTTGGACAATGGCAATGTGCCACAGCTTCCGGTGTTGTCCGAGGCTGACGCGGCCGATGCGGAAGGCTTCTTGGCTGACATCTTGCTCTGTCTGCCCGTATTCGGTGTAACCGTTTTCGAGAAGTCGAAAGCACCCGCGCACTTGCCGAACGGTCAGCAGGAATTGTTTCTACGTGCCAAGGGCATCGAGGCGCGCGGAATCGAAAGTGCCGAAGGCTTCATCGTGCGCTCTCGCTCGCAGGCCGTCAAAACAGAAGTGCCGTCCATTCACGCGTACTTGAGCGAGCTGCGTCAGTCGCTGCTTGCGAACGGAATACTGCAAGACGCAGGTGAGTTCTACTGCTTGACGGAGGACTACACGTTCAACTCGCCTTCCACAGCGGCGGGTATTTTGCTTGGGCGCTCCGCCAATGGGCGCACAGAGTGGAAGGACGCAAAAGGGCGTACGTTAAAAGTCCTCCAGGAAGCGGCGGCGGCGTGAGCGCCTGGTTTACCCTGCTGCCCAAGCTGTTTTCTGGCAAACTGCGTATAAAAGACGCCGAAACGTTTCTCAGGGAGAGAACACCATGACCACGTTCAACCAACTCGTCATTTTCGAGTCGAGCGGACAGCCGGTGCAGGTGCGGTTGGAGGGCGAATCCCTCTGGCTGACGCAGCGCCAGATGGCCGAGGTGTTTGCCACCACGCCGGAAAACGTGCTCATGCACCTGAAGAACATTTTCCGCGATGGCGAGCTGGAGGAGGCGGCAACGACTAAGGATTTCTTAGCAGTTCAGACCGAAGGCAGGCGGCAGGTTCGGCGACAGCTCAAACACTACAACCTCGACGCCATCATCTCGGTCGGCTACCGCGTCAACTCCACCCGCGCCACACGCTTTCGCCAATGGGCCACGCGGGTTCTGCGCGAGCATCTGACCCAGGGCTACAGCCTGGACCGCCAGCGCTTTGAGCAAAACGCTGCCGAGCTGGAAGCGGCGTTGGCGCTGGTGAAAAAAGCCGCCGCGGGCGAGGCGCTCACGGCCGAGCAGGAGCGCGGGCGATGAACGGCCATGTCAGCGGGCCAGCGGCCGGCCGCTTTGGAAACCGTCGCTCCATCCGCCTGAAAGACTACGATTACACGCAGCCCGGCGCGTATTTCGTGACAATCTGCACGCACGATCGGCAATGCCTGTTCGGTGAAGTGGTGGATGGAGAAATGCGGTTGAACACGTGGGGCGAGATCGTGCGTGAGGAATGGTTCAAGACCGCACAAATACGCCCGTTTGTGCGATTGCACGATGCCGAATTCGTCGTGATGCCCAACCACGTGCACGGCATCATCTGGATCGTGGGGAATGACCATGTAGTAGGGGCGACGCGCCGCGTCGCCCCTACACGCCGCGTCGCCCCTACATCTGGACCCGCCCCCGGTTCCGTTGGCGCCATCATTGGGCAATTCAAATCGGTCACCACCAAACGGATCAACGGATTGCGGGGTAGACCCAGCGCCATCTGGCAGCGCAACTATTACGAACACATCATCCGCAATGAAGGCGCGCTCGCCCGCGTTCGCGAATACATCGCCAACAACCCGCGACAATGGGCGCTGGATGCGGAGAATCCCGCGCTTGGATCGCGTTGGATGCCGCCCGGATCTGGAGAACCGTAATGGCCTTTTTATCCGAAGCCGACGTCGAATCTGCGCTGCTGGACCAACTGGCCGCGCTGGGCTATGGCATCGCGCGTGAGGAGGACATCGGCCCCGATGGACACCGGCCGGAGCGGGAGGGCCACGATGAAGTGGTGCTGAAAAAACGCTTCGAGGACGCCGTGGCCCGGCTGAACCCGCATCTGCCACTGGAGGCGCGTCAGGATGCCGTGCGGCGGGTGATGCAGTCCGAGCTGCCCCATCTGCTGGAGGAAAACCGCCGCCTGCACAGGCTGCTGACCGAAGGCGTGGATGTCGAGTACCACGCGGACGATGGCACCTTGCGGGCGGGCAAGGTCGCGCTGATCGATTTCGAAAACCCGGCGCAGAACGACTGGCTGGCGGTGAGCCAGTTCGTGGTGATCCACGGCCAGAACCACCGGCGTCCCGACGTGGTGGTGTTCGTCAACGGCCTGCCGCTGGCGGTGATCGAGCTCAAGGCCCCGGGCAGCGCCGGGGCGCATCTTTGGGGCGCGTTCAACCAGTTGCAGACCTACAAGCGGGAGATTCCGCAGCTCTTCCACACCAACGCGCTGCTGGTCACGTCGGATGGCATCGCGGCGCGGGTGGGGTCGCTGTCGGCGGATATGGAGCGTTTCATGCCGTGGCGCACCACCGACGGCACGGCCATTGCCCCGAAAGGCGCGCCGGAACTTTCGACCCTGATCGAAGGCGTGTTCGCGCATCGCCGCCTGCTCGATCTGCTGCGCGATTTCACGGTGTTTGCCGAAACCGGTTCGGGGCTGGCCAAGATCATCGCGGGCTATCACCAGTTCCACGCGGTGAAGAAGGCGGTGGAACAAACCGTGCGCGCCTTGCCGCCCAAGCACGTTGCGCAAGAAGACCCGGCGGACTACGGCCTGCCGTCGGCCAAGACCCAGCGCCCTGGCGACCGGCGTGTGGGTGTGATCTGGCACACGCAAGGCTCGGGCAAAAGCCTGTTGATGGCCTTCTATGCCGGGCAACTGGTCAAGCACCCGGCGCTGGAAAACCCCACGCTGGTGGTGCTGACCGACCGCAACGACCTGGACGATCAGCTCTTTGCCACGTTTTCGATGTGCCGCGACCTGATCCGCCAAACGCCGGTGCAGGCCGAGGGGCGCGAGCATTTGAAGGAGTTGCTCAACCGGGCATCCGGCGGGGTGATCTTCACCACGCTGCAAAAGTTCGGCGAAGTGGACGGGCCGCTCACCACGCGCCGCAACGTCGTGGTGATTGCCGACGAGGCGCACCGCAGCCAATATGGCTTCAAGGCCAAGGTGGATGCCAAGACCGGCGAAGTCTCCTATGGCTTTGCCAAGTACATGCGCGACGCGCTGCCCAACGCCTCGTTCATCGGCTTTACCGGTACGCCCATCGAAGCCGAGGATGTCAACACCCCGGCAGTGTTCGGCCATTACATCGACATCTACGACATCAGCCGCGCGGTGGAAGACGGCGCGACCGTGCCGATCTACTACGAGTCGCGCCTGGCGCGCATTGAACTGGACGACGACGAAAAGCCCAAGATCGACGCCGAGATCGAAGCCATTTTGGAAGACGAGGAGGAGCCGACCCGCGAGCGCACCAAACAGAAGTGGGCCACGGTGGAGGCGCTGGTCGGCGCCGACAAGCGCCTGGCCCTGGTGGCCAAGGACATCGTGCAGCACTTCGAAAATCGCGTGGCCGCGCTGGATGGCAAGGCAATGGTCGTCTGCATGAGCCGACGCATCTGCGTCAAACTCTACGATGAGATCGTCAAGCTGCGGCCGGACTGGCACAGCGACGATGACAACGCCGGCGCGGTGAAGATCGTGATGACGGGGTCGGCCGCCGACCCGGTGGAATGGCAGCCGCACATCGGCAACAAGGCAAGGCGCGATCTCTTGGCCAAGCGCGCGCGCGACCCAAAAGACCCACTCAAGCTCGTGATCGTGCGCGACATGTGGCTCACCGGCTTCGATGCGCCGTGCATGCACACCATGTACGTGGACAAGCCCATGCGCGGCCACGGGCTGATGCAGGCGATTGCGCGCGTCAACCGCGTGTTTCGCGACAAACCGGCCGGGCTGATCGTGGACTACATCGGCATTGCGCAGAATCTGAAGAACGCGCTGGCGCAGTACTCGCCGCGCGACCGAGAACACACCGGCATCGACGAGCGTGATGCGATTGCGGTGATGATGGAAAAGTACGAAGTCGTGCGCGACATGTTCCACGGCTTCGACTACCGGGCCGCGCTGGAGGGCTCGCCGCAGGCGCGGCTGGCGATGATGGCGGGCGCCATCGAGTGGATTCTGGACCAACAGCAGCAGTGGGCGGCGCAGGAAGCCACGCCGCAAGGCAAGAAGGCCGCGCACCGGCGCTTTGGCGATGCGGTGCTGGCCTTGTCCAAGGCGTATGCCTTGGCCTCCGCCTCTGACGAGGCTCGCCAAATCCGAGAGGAAGTGGGCTTCTTCCAGGCGATCCGTGCCGCGCTGGTCAAGAGCAGCACCGGCTCCGGAGTGACCCAGCAAGAGCGCGAATTGGCGATCCAGCAAATCGTCAGCCGCGCCGTGGTGTCCACCGAGATCGTGGACATTCTGAAGGCCAGCGGGCTCAAGAGCCCAGACATCTCCATCCTCTCGGACGAATTCCTGGCCGAAGTGCAGCAGCTAGAGCAGAAGAACCTGGCGCTAGAAGCCCTGAAGAAGCTCATCAACGACGGCATCCGCTCGCGCGCCAAGGTCAATGTCGTGCAAACCCGCGCGTTTTCCGAGCGCTTGGAGGCCGCGGTGGCGCGCTACCACGCCAATGCCATCACCACCGCTGAAGTGCTGCAAGAGCTGATCCAGTTGGCCCGCGACATCCGCGCCGCCCGCCAGCGTGGCGAGGAGCAAGGCTTGAGCGAGGAGGAAATCGCCTTCTACGACGCCCTGGCCGAGAACGACAGCGCGGTGCAGGTCATGGGGGATGAGAAGCTGCGCGTGATCGCCCATGAGCTGCTGGTGTCTTTGCGCGACAACGTGTCGGTGGACTGGGCGCACCGCGAATCGGCCCGCGCCCGCATGCGGGTGTTGGTCAAGCGCATCCTGCGCAAATTCGGCTATCCGCCGGACTTGCAGGATGCAGCGGTGCAGACCGTGCTCGCGCAGGCCGAAGCGTGGGCCGAGCGGTGGGTGCAGCCGACACTCAGCGTCCAGTGACGTGTGTCACGGCCATTGCTTCCCGGTGCAGGGTGTGCCGTTTGGCGCACGAGTCAGCGGCGCAGGAACAGCTCGGCCACCAGCTTCGGTGCCGAGGCGAAGTAGCCATGGAAGAAGCTCGCGGTGAGGCGGCCTTGCTGGTACACGGCTTCGGGGCCGCCGTAGCGGCGTGGCTGGGTGAGGTGGCTGGGGCGTAGCGCGGGGCCGGCTTCGAGGCGGCCATAGTGGAAGACATGGCCGCGCAGGCTGCCCAGCGGCGTGTCCCAGTGATGCAGGCCGATGCCGGCCAGGCGTTCGCCCATCACCGCGACGGCGTCGAGCAGACCGGCCATCGGGTGGTGCGTGCCGTCGAGCGTGCGCAGCTCGCGGGAGCAAACCATCATGCCGCCGCATTCGGCCACGATGGGACGGCCCATGGCGTGGTGCTCGCGCAGGCTGTGCATGAAGCGTTGGCATTCAGACAAGGCGGCGGCGTGCAATTCGGGGTAGCCTCCGGGCAGATAGATGGCGTCGGCATCTGCGGGGATGGCTTCGTCGGCCAGCGGCGAGAAGGGCTGCACTTCCGCCCCCATGGCGCGCAGCATGTCGAGGTTGGCTTCGTAGCAGAACGAAAAAGCGGCATCGCGGGCCACGGCGATGCGCTGGCCGGCCAGCAAGGGCTCGATCATGGGCTCGGCCTCGAGCGGTGGGGGCTGCCAGGCCGTCAGGCTCGTCAGGGCATGGGCTTCCAGCACCAACGCGGCATCGAGTGCGGCCCACACGCCGGGCAGGCTGGCTTGCAATTCCTGCACTTGCACCAGCCCGAGATGGCGTTCTGGCAAGGTGCGACTGGCGCGGCTCAAATGGCCCCACCAGGGCAGGCCTGGAGGCAGGCTGCCGGCGAGCATGCGGGCGTGGCCGGGGCTGGCCACCCGGTTGGCCAGTGCCCCGATCACCCGCACACCGCGTGCGTGGCCGTGCATTTGCAAGCCCAGGGCCAGCGCGCCGAAGGTTTCGGCCATGGCGCCGGCATCGATCACGAGCAGCACGGGCAGGCCCAGTCGAGCGGCCAAGTCGGCCGCACTGGGGGACCCGTCATACAGCCCCATCGCGCCTTCGACCAGCAGCCAATCGGCCTGGGCAGCCGCACGTGCCAGCTCGCGGCGGCATTCGGTTTCGCCCACCATCCACAGGTCGAGGTTGCGCACCGGTGCGTCGGTGGCTGCGGCCAGATGGCCGGGGTCGATGAAGTCCGGCCCGACCTTGAAGGCGCGCACACGCTGGCCCTGGGCGCGCAGGCGGCGCGCCAGCGCACAGGTGAGCATGGTCTTGCCTTGGCCCGAGGCAGGCCCGGCGATCAATACGGCATGCACCATGGTCTCACCATTCGATGCCTGGTTGCGCGCGAAAGCCTTGTTCGAAGGCGTGCTTGCGCAGGCCCATCTCGGTGACCGTGTGGGCCGCCTCGATCAACTCGGGCGGCGCTGCGCGGCCGGTGAGCACCACGTGTTGGGCCGCGGGGCGTTGTGCGAGCGCGGTGAGCACGTCTTGCACGTCCACATAGCGGTATTTCAACGCGATATTGATTTCGTCGAGCACCACCAGCCCCAGCGATGGGTCGGTCAGCATCTCGCGCGCCAGCGCCCAGGCGGCTTGGGCCTTGGCCACGTCGCGCGCGCGGTCTTGCGTGTTCCAGGTGTAACCCTCGCCCATGACATGGAAGCGCACCGCCTCCGGAAATCGGCGGAAAAAGAGCTCCTCGCCACTGGGCATGGCGCCCTTGATGAATTGCACCACGCCCACTTTCATGCCATGACCCAGGGCGCGGGTCACCATGCCAAAGGCGCTGGAGCTCTTGCCTTTGCCATTGCCGGTGAGCACGAGGACCACGCCGCCTTCTTGTTGCGCCGCTGCGATCTTGGCATCGACCACGGCTTTCTTGCGCTGCATGCGCTGGCGGTGGCGTTCATTCAAGCCGGCATCGTCGTCGGTGTTCGGGTCGCTCATGAGGGTCTCTCGCAAACGGCATCGGTGGCCGGCAGGAAGTGTCGCAGGCCGCCCATGTGCAGCGCGCGCATGGGGCAACCGTAGGCTTGGCTCAGGTGGGCTTCGGTGAGCACTTCGGCCAGCGGCCCGGCCAGCAGGCGGGGCAGCCCGTCGGCGCCGGGCGGCAGGAAGAGCAGGGCGTGGGTGCAGCAGCGCTGGGCCAGGTTGACGTCGTGCAAAGACATCAATACCGCGCGGTCGGCCAAGCCAGCCAACAGGTGACAGACGGCCAACTGATGCGGCACATCGAGATGGGCCATCGGTTCGTCCAGCAGCACCAATGGGGTGGCCTGGGCCAGTGCCGCCGCGATGGCCACCCGCTGGCGTTCACCACCGGAGAGGCTGCGCACGTCTTGCTCGGCCAGGTGCGCCGCGTCCAGTGCGGCCAGCTGTTCTCGGGCGATGCGCTCATCCACGGGCGCCAGCCAGCCAAAGCGCCCGGCGTAAGGCTGGCGGCCGGCCAGCACCACGTCCAGCGCGGTCAGTGCAAACACGTCGTGATGGTGTTGCGGGCACCAGGCGCGCAGGCGGGCCAGGGTGCGGGTGGGGATGCGGGGCAGGGGCCGACCGTCGATGGACACCTCGCCGCCTGCCGGGTCCAGCAAACCGGCCAGGGTGCGCAGCAGCGTGGTCTTGCCGCAGCCATTGGGCCCCAGCAAGACCCACCGTTGGCCGCGTTGCACACGCAGGTCGAGATCCTTGACGAGGATGCGCCGGCCCGCACGCACGCTGAGCTGCCGGGTGCACAGCAGTGCCGCAGTCATCCGCCTCTCCCATGGCGCAGCAGCAGCCACAGAAAGCTGGGCACGCCGATGAAGGCTGTGAGCACGCCCACGGGCAGTTGCAGGGGAGCCAACACGGTGCGCGCCAGGGTGTCGGCCAGGACCAAGAAGGCACCACCAGCTAGGGCGCAGGCCGGCAGGAGGATGCGCTGGTCATTGCCGAGGAGCAAACGCAGCGCGTGCGGCACCACCAAACCTACGAAGCCGATGCTGCCTGCCACGGTGATGGCCAGCCCGGCGGCCACCGAGGCCAGCAGCACCACGCACAGCCGCAGGCGGCGCACGTTCACCCCCAGCGCCTGAGCCGGGCCATCGCCCAGCAGCAGAAGGTTCAGGTCGCGCGCCAGCAGCAGGCTCAGGGCAAGCAGCATGGCCGCTCCAGCCAGCGGCAAGTGCCAGCGGTCGGCGCCATTCAGATCGCCCAGCAGCCAGAAAATCATGCCGCGCAGCTGGGCTTCCGGCGCCACGGACAGAATGAAGGCCACGATGGCGCCAAACCCCGCGCCAACGATCACGCCCACCAGCAGCAGCTGCGCGCCGGCGCGAGCGCTGTCGGCCTGCCGGCGAAAGGCCCGCGCACCCAGCAGGAACACCAGTGCGGTGGCCGTCAAGGCCCCGGCGGCGGCGCCCAGGTTCACCCAGCCCCAGGCGGCGCCCGCCCACAGCGCCAGCAGCGCCCCCACCGAAGCCCCGCTGGAGATGCCCAACACGTAAGGGTCGGCCAGCGGGTTGCGCAACAGGGTTTGCAGCAGCGCGCCTGCCAAGGCCAGCAGGGCGCCGCAAGCCAAAGCGGCAAGCGCGCGCGGCAGCCGCAGGCCCAGGACGATGTCGGCGCCGATGTGGTCCCGCTGCCCCGCCAGCGCTGCCCACACCTGGGCTGCGTCCAACCGTTGGCTGCCCATGCCCAACGCGATCACCAAGGCAAGAGCCACTGCGCCCAACAGCGCCACGTAAACCACAGGCAGCGAGCGGGGGGTGCGCATCGGCTGTCGAGTCGCGGCGTTCAGCGCGGCGACCAACGCAAGCCGACGAACACCATGCGGCCGCCGGTGGCATAGGTCCGCGCGACTTCGTAGTCCTTGTCAGCGAGATTGTCCACGCGGGCCAGCACGGTCCAGTCTCGCGCCAGGGTGCGGCTGGCGTGCAGGTTCACCAGCCCGTAGCCGCCCAGGCGCACGGTGTTGCTGGCGTTGTCGAAGCGCTCGCCGACCAGCTTCAGATCGGCGCCGACCGTCCAGCCGCCAAGCATGGTGTCGGCCCCCAGCTGGGCATGGCGTCGAGCCCGCCGGGCGAGGATGCGGTCGGTGTCGGCATTGCGCGGGTTTTGAACATCGACGGACCCCCACAGGTTCACCCCGCCCAGACGATGCTCGCCCGAGAGGGTCACCCCTTCGAGGATCGCCTTGCCGGCGTTTTCATAGCAGCCGAAAGTGCTGGCGCAGGGGCCGGCCGCTCCGAAGTTGATGAGGTCGGTCACTTCGTTGCGGAACACCACCAGGCCGAACTGCGTCGCCCCCTGGGCATAGCGCAGGCCGGCTTCGATGTTGCGCGAGGATTCGGGCTTCAAGTCGGCCACGCCGTATTGGCTGAAGCGTTGATACAGCGTCGGTGCGCGAAAGGCCGTGCCGGCCGACCCTGTCACGCGCCAGCCCGGTGCGAAGGCGTATGCATAGGCCGCTGCTCCCGTGGTCTTGCCGCCGAATTCGCTGTCGTCGTCGTGGCGGACATTGAGCTGCACGGTGTGCGTGCGGTCGGTCCATCCATAACCGAGCGCCAAGGCGTTTTGAGAGCGCGAGGCGTCGATCGCCGGAGGTCCGGAGTTGTCCAGGCGGTCCACCCGACGCTCCAACGCGGCGGTGAAACGATGGGCACCGAATTGCAGCTCATGGTGCCAGAGATAGCCATCCACCTTGGTGTCGGTGAGATAGGGGGAGGGCCGGGTTTCGTACTGGTCGCGTCCGCGGTTGGCACTCAGCCGCATGCGGTAGGTGTCGCTCCAGCGGGCATGCCAGCTCACCCCGAGGGTATGCACTTCATTGAGGGCTCGGTCGTCGGCGGTGCTGGCAAAGCCGTCGTACTGGGTGTTGACATCGCTGAACAACGCGGTGGCTTCCAGCCGGTGGGCCTGATTCAGCGTCCAGCCCAGGCGGCCGGAGGCCGAGGTGCTGCGATATCCGTCACGATCGGCGAATCCAACGCCGGGCCGGGCATCGAAGCCGTCGCTGGTTTCGTGCCCGACGCTCAAGGCGTAGTCCACCGCGCCCGATTTGCCGTGAAAGCCCGCATCGGCCTTGCGGGTGCGGTGGCTGCCAAGCCCCAGGCCGATGCTGGGCGTGAAGGGGCCTGTTCCTTGGCGGGTGAAGATCTGCACCACGCCGGCGATGGCATCCGAGCCGTAGATGGCCGCCGCTGGCCCGCGCAGAATTTCGATGCGGTCGATCTGAGCCACCGGCAGGGCATTCCAGTTGGCTCCGCCGGTGCTTTGCGAGTCCACGCGCACCCCGTCGATGAACACGGCGGTGTGGCGGTTGTCGGCGCCGCGCACGAACACGCTGGTGTTGGCCGTGGGCCCGCCATTGCGAACGAACTCGACGCCGGGCAGCCGCGTCAGCAAGTCGGCGACCGTCGTGGCGCCGCTGCGTTCGATGGTGTCACGCTCGATCACGGACACGTCGGCCACCACATCCTCGAGCTTTTGCTCGACACGGGTGGCCGTGACCACCACCGTGTCGAGCGTCGCAGACGAGGCCAACAACGTTTGCGCGGCGGCCGCGCATGGCAACAAAGCACACCCCAGGGGCAGGGACAACCATCGCGCAGCGCGACGGGCACGAACAGACGAGTTCATCGATGACGGACATTGAGAAGACCGTTTCGGCCCGCTTCCCCGCAGGCCAAAACCCACCGAGCGCGCGAACGCGCCCCCCTGTTGGCCGGTATCCGGGCTGGCAGAACGACTCCGGCCACCTTCCCAGCGCGGCCCGAAAAGGCCAAGCCAGTGGTCCAATGCCGAAGCTGAAGGGCGGTCAGTGGTGAAAGTCCCTTCGTCTGCTTACCGTTGCGGGGGCAGCGCAGGTTGGCTCGTCGGCGAGGCCGACGGTGCTCCCTGCTTCCCGTTTAACTGCCTGGCGGAATCGCCTGGGCGAGCACCAACATCACAAATTGTAATACGCTGCCCCAGCGCGTTTCAGCGGCGTTGCGTGCTCACTCCCCGCAGCATCAACACCACGCCGCACAACACGATGCCGGCGGCCAGCCATTCGGTTCCGGTGATGTGCTCGCCGCCGACAGCCACGCCCAGCACCATCGCGATCACCGGGTTGACGAAGGTATAGCTCGAGGCCAACGCCGCACTCGTGTGTGCCAGCAGGTGCATGTAGGCGTTGAAAGCGATCAGCGAGCCGAACACCACGAGATACAGCCATGCCCCCACGGCCAGTGGCGCGGGCGGCCAGGTGGGCGACTCACCGCTGGCCCAGGCCAGCGCCATCAGCACCATGCCGCCACAGATCATTTCGCTGGCAAAGCCCATCGCGCCTGCAGCCAGCGGTAGGCTGCGCTGGCTGAGCACACTGCCCAGCGACCAGGTCAGGCAAGCAATGGCGATGGCCGCCAGCCCAGCGGGCGAAGCTTGGAAGCCCGCACCCTGGGTGAGCATCAGCACACCGCTCAGGCCCACGGCGATGCCAGCCAGCTCCATGCGGCCGGGCACCACACGCCACAGCAGGTTGAGGGCCGCGATCATCAGCGGCACCACGGCGATGAAGGCCACCACCAGGCCCGAGCCCACCGTTTGCTCGGCATAGGCCGTGCCCCCCATGCCCCCGCCCAGCATCAGGGTGCCCACCACCAAGGCATTGCGCCATTGCTGCAGGTTGGGCCAGGCCGCGCCGCGCCAGCGCATCCAGGCGGCCAGCACCACGCCGGCCAGCACGAAGCGCGTGCCCATCTGAAAAAAGGGCGGGAAGCTGATCAACGCATACTTGATGGCCAGGTAGGTGGAACCCCAGACCAGCCACGTGGCGGCCAGGCACAGCATCACCAGCGGGCTGAGCGCCGGCGGGGAGGGCAGCGAGGTGGCGGCAGAAGTCATGGCGGGCGTCGTTATCGAATGCGGAGCCGCTATGCTAGAAAAGTCAGAGGCGCCATTGAAGACGGATTCAACGAAGATGAGGTCGGATAACCTTGAATCTCAAAGGAAAACTAGGCCTTCTTCTTTGAAGATCGACATGGATCACTACGACACCCGCATTCTTGCCGAACTGCAGGCCGATGCCCGTTTATCGATGGCCGAGCTGGGCCGGCGCGTGCACCTGAGCCAGCCGGCAGTGACCGAGCGGGTGCGCAAGCTGGAAGCCGCCGGCATCATCACCGGCTACCGTGCGCAGGTGAATTTGGCCAAGCTTGGCTACGGCATTCGCGCGATCGTGCGCGTGGGGCGCGCCGAGTATGCGCGGGTGGTCAAGCTCATCCAGCAGACGCCCGAGGTGATCAACGCCTACAACGTCACCGGTGAAGACAGCTGGATCCTCGAGATCGCCGTGATCGATGTCGCGCACCTCGATGCGGTGGTGACGAAGTTTTGCCTGCTGACGGAAACTTCCACTTCCATCATCCTGAATGCCGCCCGCGAGCATCAACCGGTGCTGCCGGCCCGGCCCGAGGATGTGAAACCCCCGATCCAAAAGGTTGACAACGCATGAACTTCGAGTCTTTTTCCACCTGTGATCTGTGTGACGAGCACAAGGGCGATGCCAGCGGCGCGTTTCGGGTGTTGCCCCCGGTCTTTCACGACTACGGCGGCAAGCCGCGTTTTGCCGGTGCGGTGCGCACGGTGAAGTGCTACGAGGACAACACCGAAGTGAAGGCGCTGTTGGAAGGCCCAGGCCAGGGCCAGGTGCTGGTGGTCGATGGTGGCGGCTCGCTGGCGCGTGCCTTGGTGGGGGGCAACATCGCTGCGGCTGCGGCAAAAAATGGCTGGGCCGGGGTGGTGGTCCATGGCTGCGTGCGCGATGCCGCCGAACTGCGCGCCTGTGCAGTGGGCATTCGTGCGTTGGCCCTGCATCCCATGCCCACCGAACGTCGCGGGCAGGGCTTGCGTGACGTGCCAGTGCTCATTCACGGGGTGTGGGTGCGCCCCGGGGACTGGCTGTTTGCCGACGAAGACGGCATCGTCGTGATGCCGGCGCGCGCCTGAGCCCAGGGGGCGTCGGCGTGGCCGCACTGGGGCCGGCTTTGCGCGTCAGCGCAGCACCTCCAACAAGCGGTCCAGGCCGCCTTCATCGATGGCCACCATCGCCTGCTCGCGCACCTTGGGCTTGGCGTGATAGGCCACGCTCAGGCCAGCGGCGGCCATCATCGGCAGGTCGTTGGCGCCGTCGCCCACGGCGATGGCTTGCGACGGCGGGCAGCCCAGGCGCTCGCACAGCGCCAGCAGCTGGCGTTTCTTTTCTTCGCCGTCCACGATGTCGCCCAGCACACGTCCGGTGAGCCGGCCGTCGTGGATGTCGAGCACATTGGCTCGCGCGTGGTCGATTCCCAGCCGTTCGCGTACGCGCTCGGCGAAAAAGGTGAAGCCCCCCGAGACCAGCAGCGTGCGCAGCCCCGCGGCGCGGCAGGCATCGACCAATTCCGCAGCCCCAGGGTTGAGTCTCAAGCGTTGGGTGTAGATCTCCCTCAGTGCGCCTTCGGGCACGCCTTGCAGCAAGGCCACACGTCGGCGCAGGCTGTCCTTGAAGTCGGTGATCTCACCGCGCATCGACGCTTCGGTGATGGCAGCCACTTCGGCCTTTTTGCCGACGGCATCGGCGATCTCGTCGATGCACTCGATATTGATCAGCGTGGAATCCATGTCGAAGGCGATGGCCTTGTAGTCGGCCAGGCGCAGCGGGGGGGTGAATCCACGGATGACGAGCCCGGGGGCGTATTCGGTGGGGGGTGTCATGTCAGTTGAAGGGGGCACGGAAATTCACAAGGTGTTCAAGCCGCCGTGGCCACCGGCGTGCCCAGCGAACGCAGCACATCGCGGATGAACTGGGCGCGGTCTTTCGGGTCGGGCAAGGCCTTGTCGATGCGCAGCTTGTCGTTGCCGGCCAGTTTGATGTGGCGGTTTTTCTGCACCAGCTCGATGATGCGCATCGCATCGATGGGGGGGTTGGGGCGGAAGGTGATGCTCATTGCGGTAGGCGCCGCATCGATCTTGAGCACGCCATACGGCTTGGCCAGCACCCGCAGCCGGTGCACGTCGAACAGCGTCTGGCCCTGCGGGGGCAGCTTGCCGAAGCGGTCGGTGATTTCTTCGAGCAAGGCGTCGATGTGTTCGAATCGCTCGGCAGTGGCCAGGCGTTTGTAGAGGTTCAGGCGCACGTGCACGTCACCGCAGTAGCTGTCGGGCAACAGGGCCGGGGCGTGGAGGTTGATTTCGGTGGTGACGTTCAGCGGCGACAGCAAATCGGGCTCGCGGCCAGCCTTGAGGTCGCGCACGGCCTGCGCCAGCATCTCGTTGTACAGCTGGAAGCCCACCTCCTGCATGTTGCCGCTTTGGCTGTCGCCGAGCACTTCGCCTGCTCCGCGGATTTCCAAGTCGTGCATGGCGAGATAAAAGCCCGAGCCCAGTTCTTCCATGCTCTGGATGGCTTCCAGGCGTTGCGCGGCCTGCTTCGTGAGCCCTTCCACATCGGGCACCAGCAAGTAGGCATAGGATTGATGGTGGGAGCGGCCCACCCGGCCCCGCAGCTGGTGCAACTGAGCCAAACCGAATTTGTCGGCCCGGCTGATGATGATGGTGTTGGCCGTGGGCACGTCGATGCCGGTTTCGATGATGGTCGAGCACAGCAGCACGTTGTAGCGCTGGGCCACGAAGTCGCGCATCACGCGCTCCAGCTCGCGCTCGTGCATCTGGCCGTGGGCCACGGCGATACGGGCCTCGGGCAGCAGCTCGGCCAGTTTCTCGCGCCGGTTTTGGATGGTCTCGACTTCGTTGTGCAGGAAATAGACCTGCCCGCCCCGCTTGAGCTCGCGCAGCACGGCCTCGCGGATCACGCCATTGTTTTCGTTGCGCACGAAGGTTTTGATCGCCAGGCGGCGCTGCGGCGCGGTGGCGATCACCGACAAATCGCGCAGCCCCTCCAGCGCCATGCCCAGCGTGCGCGGGATGGGCGTGGCAGTGAGGGTGAGCACATCGACCTCGGCGCGCATGGCTTTGATGGCTTCCTTGTGGCGCACGCCGAAGCGGTGCTCCTCATCGATGATGAGCAGGCCCAGGCGAGCGAACTTCACATCGGGCGACAGCAGCTTGTGCGTGCCCACGACGATGTCCACCGTGCCGTCGGCCAGGCCGTCGAGCGCTTGGCGCACTTCCTTGCCCGTGCGAAAGCGGGAAAGCTCGGCGATTTTCACGGGCCACTGCGCAAACCGGTCGCACAGCGTTTGGTAGTGCTGTTCGGCCAGCAAGGTGGTGGGCGCCAGCAAAGCCACCTGTTTGCCGCCGGTGACGGCCACGAAAGCCGCGCGCAGGGCCACCTCGGTTTTGCCAAAGCCCACGTCGCCACATACCAGCCGGTCCATCGGGCGCGGGCTGATCATGTCCTGGATCACCGCATGGATGGCTGCACGCTGATCCGGTGTTTCTTCGAAACCGAAGCTCGCGGCAAAGGCTTCGTAATCGTGCGCCGAAAAACGGAAGGCATGCCCTTGGCGCGCGGCACGGCGAGCGTAGAGGTTCAGCAACTCGGCTGCGGTGTCGCGCACCTGCTCGGCAGCTTTGCGTTTGGCTTTTTCCCACTGGCCCGAGCCCAAACGGTGCAGCGGCGCCTCCTCGGCGCTCACGCCGGTGTAGCGACTGATCAAATGCAACTGCGCCACGGGCACATACAGCGTGGCCTTGTCGGCATACTCCAAGTGCAAGAACTCACTCGGACCGTCGCCCAAGTCGATGTTCAGCAAACCCTGATAGCGCCCGATGCCGTGGTTGGCGTGCACGACCGGATCGCCGACTTTGAGCTCGGACAAGTCTTTGATCAGCGCATCGACATTGCTGACTTGCTCTTGCTTGCGTCGGCGGCGCGTGGTGGGCGCCGTGGCGAAGAGTTCGGTCTCGGTGATGAACTGGATGGCTGGCGCAGGCTCGGGCCGCTGCCAGTGAAAGCCGGCGGCCAATGGCGCCACGGTGATCGCGAAATGGGTGTCCTCCGCCTCGAAGTCCGCCAGTGTGTCGACGGTGGGCGGCTCGATCTGGTTGTCTCGCAGCAGTTCCAGCAGGCTTTCGCGGCGACCGGGCGACTCGGCCACGATGAGCACCCGGTGCGCGGTGGAGTTCACATGTGTCTGGAGCCGCTTCAGCGGCTGTGGCGTGCCCCGTTCGGCCGAAAGGTCGGGCAAGGGGCGAGCCCAGTCCACCTCGCCCTGACCGCGCAATGCGAGCTGGGCATGCGCATTGGCGAGGCTGAAAAAGTCTTCGGGCCGAAGAAAGAGGTCTTCGGGCGGCAGCAAGGGACGCTCGGGATCGTGCTGCAAGAAGCGATAACGCTCCCGGGTGTCGGCCCAAAAACGTTTGAGGGCTTCGTCGATCTCTCCGTGCAAACCCAATACCGCCGTCTCGCCGATGTACTGAAAGATCGTGGCCGTCTCATCGAAGAACAGCGGCAGGTAGTACTCGATGCCGGCGGTGGCAATGCCAAGGCCGATGTCTTTGTAGATCCGCGCCTTGCTCGGGTCGCCCTCGATGCGCTCGCGCCAGCGGGCGCGGAACTTCGCACGGGCGTCTTCGTCCATCGGAAACTCGCGCCCGGGCAGCAGGCGTACCTCGGGCACGGGGTAGAGGCTGCGCTGACTGTCGGGGTCGAAGGTGCGGATGGAATCGACCTCGTCGCCAAAGAGGTCGACGCGATAAGGCACCGGCGAGCCCATCGGGAACAGGTCGATCAGCCCGCCGCGCACGGCGTATTCGCCCGGCGACACCACTTGGCTCACATGCGTGTAGCCGGCCAAAGTGAGCTGGGCCTTCAACGCGGCTTCGTCGAGCTTCTCTTTTTGTTTGAAATGAAAGGTGTAGGCCGCCAAGAACGACGGCGGCGCCAGGCGCACCAGCGCCGTGGTGGCTGGCAGCAGCACCACGTCCACCTCTTTGCGCAGCACCCGCCACAGCGTGGCCAGGCGTTCGGAGATGAGGTCCTGATGGGGCGAGAAGGTGTCGTAGGGCAGGGTTTCCCAGTCGGGAAACACCGCACAGCGCAAAGCCGGGTCGAAGAAGGCCAGCTCGTCATGCAGCCGTTGGGCATCGGCAGGCTCGGCCGTGATGATGACGGCCAGACGACCCGCCTGGCTTTGCGCACGCGCGAAATGCGCCAGCAGCAGGGCATCGGCCGAGCCCGGAGGGCGGGGCAGGGTGTAGCGCTTGCCGGGAGTCAGGGACGGGATCTGCATGGACGGGGCGGCCTGGCAAAAGCAAATCGCCCCGAAAGGGCGCTCCCCCGGGGCGAAAGAGCGGCCAGATTATAGAATCCGCATCCCTTTAGACTGCTGCTGCCTCATGCAGATCTCGTTCGAGGCTCCCCGTTGTTATGCGCTGGTTCCCTGCGCAGGGGTGGGGGTGCGAGCCGGGGCGGCCGGCCCCAAGCAGTACGAGCTGCTGGCCGGGCGCGCGGTCGTGGCGCATACGCTGGCGGCGCTGGCCGCCGTGCCGAGGCTGGCGGGCACTTTGGTGGTGCTGGCGCCCGATGATGCGCGCTTCGAGCACGCCGTGCCCCACTACGCCGGCTGGGTGGCGCGCGTGGGCGGGCCCAGCCGTGCGGCCTCGGTGGCGGCCGGTTTGGCGGTGCTGCGCGAGCGCGGCGTCCAGCCGCACGACTGGGTGCTGGTCCATGATGCGGCCCGCTGCTTGCTGCGGCCCGAGTGGGTCGAAGCGCTGATCGATGCATGCGATCAGGACGAAGTCGGGGGGCTGCTGGCCTTGCCGGTGGCCGACACGCTCAAGGAAGCACGTGATGGCCGTTGTGTGAGTACCCTGGACCGCCATGCAAAGTGGCAAGCCCAGACGCCACAGATGTTCCGCTTGGGTTTGCTGCAGGCGGCGTTGGCGCATGCCGGCGAGGCCGTCACCGACGAGGCCAGCGCCGTCGAAGCCTTGGGCCATTGGCCCAAGCTCGTGCCTGGCGCGCTGGAAAACTTCAAAATCACCTATCCGCAGGACTTCGTCCTGGCCGAACGACTGTTGAGGACACGTTGATGGACTGGCGCATCGGAGAAGGTTGGGACACGCATGCCTTGGTGCCGGGGCGCAAGCTCATTCTGGGGGGGGTGGAGATCCCACACCATCTCGGACTGCAAGGGCATTCGGATGCCGATGCCTTGCTGCATGCCATCACCGACGCCTTGCTGGGCGCAGCGGCGCTGGGCGACATCGGCCGGCACTTTCCGGACACCGACGAGCGCTTCCGTGGTGCCGATTCCGCGGTGCTCCTGGCCGAGGCGATGCGCCGGGTGCGCGAGCACGGCTATGAGTTGGTCAATCTCGATGCCACCATCGTCGCCCAGGCCCCCAAGATGGCGCCGCACATCCCGGCCATGTGCCAACGCATCGCCGCCGTGTTGGGCTGTTCGGTGCAACAGGTCAACGTGAAAGCCAAGACGGCCGAGAAGCTCGGACCGGTGGGGCGGCAGGAATCGATCGAGGCGCGCGCGGTGTGCCTGCTGCGGCGGGCTTGATCAAGGGGCTTTGCGCAGCCGGATGCGGGCGATGAGCCCGGTGTCGGGCGGCGTGGCATTGCTCAGCTCGAAGGTGCCGCCCATGCGCAAAATGGTCTTCTCGACGATGGCCAGCCCCAGTCCGGCACCGGTGGCGGCCGTGCGTGCCGCATCGCCACGAAAAAACGGGGTGGTCAGTTGCGACAATTTCTCGGGCGAGACGCCCGGGCCGTGGTCGCGCACGCTGATGATGACCCAGGGGCCGGTGCGGGCGTATGTCACCTGCACGAAGGCGATGCCGGTGTCGCTGCTGCGACCATAGCGTCGCGCGTTCTCGAACAGGTTGGCGATCACCCGCCCCAACTCGGTTTCGTCGGCCAGCACCATGGTGTCGATGGCCACCCGTGATTCGATACGGATCTGACTGGTGTCGCGGAAGGCGGCCGCGGCTCGGTCGATCACCCCAGACAAGTGCACCGGCACGAGCTTGACCTCGCCCGGGCGCGCATAGTCCATGAATTTGTCGATGATGGCGTCGAGCTGGTCGATGTCGGCGGCCATGTAGCGACGGGCTTCTTCGTCTTGGACGCTCATCTCCACTTCCAGGCGCAACCGCGCCAGCGGCGTGCGCAGGTCGTGCGAGATGCCGGCCAGCATCACCGCGCGGTCTTCTTCCACTTTGGCCAACTCGCGTGCCATGCGGTTGAAGCCCTTGTTGACCTCCCGGATCTCACTGGTCATGGTGTTTTCGTCCAGGCGCGATTCGTACTCGCCTTCGCGGATGCGGCTGGCGGCAAACGACAGCTGGCGCAGCGGCTGGTTGATGAGCCGCGCGACCGTGGCCGAGCCGATCACCGTGGCCAGCAAAGCGATGCCCACCCAGACGAACCAGGTCTTGCCGGTGACGGGCTGCAGGCGCTGCGGGTCTGCTTGCAGCCAATAACGGTCGGTCTCGATGGCGAAGTCGATCCAAAGTCCTGGGCGTCCATTCACACTGGAAGCCACCACCGTGGTCGGACCCAGACGGCTGCGCAATTCCTCGGCGATGCGTCGCGTAAAGCGGTCGCTCTCGAAGGGCACATAGGCGTCTGAGGTTTCGCGCGGCTGGACCCGGATGGCTTCTTGCTCCGTGATGGTCTTGAGCAAGGCCACCCGGTTGATGCTATCGGTGTAGCGCAGCGCCACCCGCGACAGGTTCACCAGGCTGGCCAGCTGCTGGGCCGCTTGCACGGCCCGCGGCTCGAATTCCAGCGCCCGGAAGGTTTGCACCCAGGCGACGATGCCAAACCCCAGCAGGGCGCCTAGCATCATGAAAGTGCGCCAGAACAGGCTCAGGGTGACACGTTTGCGGACCATCGGGCTCGTCGGACAGGGCTGGGATTCACACGCGCCCCGCAGTATGCCCTCCGCCAGCCGGGGACGGTCTCAGGAATGCATGAAAAACGCCAGACCCAGGGGTCTGGCGTGCCTGGGTGATGAGGGCAGGTTCAGGCGTTTCCGTCGGGCACGAACACATAGCCGACCCCCCACACCGTCTGGATATAGCGGGGTTGGGCCGGATCGGGTTCGATCATCTTGCGCAGGCGCGAGATCTGCACGTCCAGGCTGCGATCGAAGGGCTCGAACTCTCGGCCCCGCGCCAGTTGGGCCAGCTTGTCACGCGACAGCGGTTGGCGCGGATGACGAACCAAGGCTTTGAGCATCGAATACTCGCCGGTCGTCAGCGGGATGGCCTCACCATCCTTCGTGAGCCGGCGCTGAGCCAAGTCGAACTCGAAGGGGCCGAACACCACGGTCTGCGGCTCCTTGGTCGGCGCACCTGGGGCCTCCATGGCCGGACGCCGACGCAACACCGCATGGATACGCGCCAGCAGCTCGCGCGGGTTGAAGGGTTTGGGCAAATAGTCGTCGGCCCCGACTTCCAAGCCGACGATGCGGTCGACATCCTCGACCTTGGCCGTCAGCATGATGATGGGCGTTTGATCATTGGCCGCCCGCAGCCGGCGGCAGATCGACAAACCATCCTCGCCGGGCAACATCAGATCCAGCACGATCAAATCGACGGTTTCGCGCGTCAGCACCCGGTTCAGGGCCTTGGCATCCTCGGCCAGGAAGACCTCGAAGCCTTCTTGAGTGAGATATCGGCGCAGCAGGTCACGGATGCGGGCATCGTCATCCACCACCACGATCTGGTCGGGACGGGGGGCGGGGGTCTGAGGGGTTGTGGTCATCGAGGACTCCCGAATTTGTAACAAAGCGGGATTGTGGGGTTGCGCAGTCGCGAAAAAGTGCCGTTTTGACCAAGTGTTACAAATATTGCCACTCGGGGGAACCGCGACCGCAAAACCCTGTGCGTCAGCGGGTGAAGGGCGGGTCCTGCGCCGTCCCATCCCTGCGTGGGCGGCACGGGTGGTCGTCTTGGCCGCACCGGCTTGCGTTAGCCTCCTACATTCACAGTGTCTTGCCCCTCCAGGAAAGGAATCCATGAAGCAGCATGTCGTTTGGCCCGGCCTGTACCTCGCTGCGGTCTTGCTGAGCTCCGGGGCGCTGGCCCAGCCGGTGCCGCCGGCCCAAGTGGTGAGTTTTTCTGCCAGCGCCAGCATGGAAGTTCCGCAAGACTTTTTGAGTCTGACCCTGAACACCACGCGCGAAGCCGGCGAGGCGGCGGCGGTTCAAAAGGCGCTGCAGCAGGCCGTGGAAGCGGCTCTGGCCCAGGCCCGGCCTGCCGCCCAGCCCGGCGCGATGGATGTGCGCACCGGTCAGTTTTCGATCTACCCGCGCTATGCCAGCCAAGGGCGAATCGCGGGCTGGCAGGGCACGGCCGAGCTGGTGCTCGAAGGCACGGATTGGGCGCGCATCACGCAAACGGCTGCCCGCATCCAGACGCTGAGCGTGGCCCGCGTCTCGCAGGGGCTGTCGCGTCAGGCCCGCGAAAGGCACGAGGCGGCCGTGCAAGCCCAGGCCGTGGCACGCTACCGAGCCCGGGCGCAGGAGCTGGCCGAGTTGTTTGGCTTTCGGGGCTATGAGCTGCGGGAAGTGAGCGTCTCGACCTCGGAGCCCGGGGTGACCCCGTGGCCGATGATGATGCGCGCCAAAGCCGACGTGACGGCCGCCGAAGCGGCCCCCGTGCCGGTGGAGGCCGGTAAAGCGCTCGTGACGGTGACCGTCAGCGGCAGCGTGACGTTGAAGTAAGGCCCCGCCGGCACGCGCCGGTTCATGCGATCGGGCTCCAGGACCGGGCCGAGCCGGGCGTGCGACCGTGTGCCGGCCCAGCGCCCGATGGGGCGCGCCTTCCGCGCTTATTGGGCCACCCAGCCGCCGTCCATGTTCCAGGCCACGCCGCGGACGTTGTCGGCCGCCGCGGAGCACAGGAAGACGGCCAGCGCTCCCAATTGCTCGGGCGTGGTGAATTGCAGCGAAGGCTGCTTTTCTCCCAGCAGTTCCCGCTGGGCCTGCTCCACGGGGATGCCGCCTTGGGCGGCGCGGGCATCGATCTGCTTCTGCACCAAGGGGGTCAGCACCCAGCCGGGACAAATCGCATTGACCGTCACGCCAGTGGTGGCCGTCTCCAGCGCCACGGCTTTGGTGAAGCCCACGAGCCCGTGCTTGGAGGCCACATAGGCCGACTTTTGTGCCGAGGCCACCAAGCCATGGGTCGAGGCCACGTTGATCACGCGGCCCCAGTTGCGCTGCTTCATGTGCGGCAAGGCCAGCCGGGTGGTGTGAAATGCCGAGCTGAGGTTGATCGCGATGATGGCATCCCACTTCTCGGGCGGGAAGTCCTCCACTGCAGCCACGTGCTGGATGCCGGCATTGTTGACCAGGATGTCCACGCCGCCGAAATCCTTTTGGGCGTAGGCCATCATCTCGGCGATCTGCGCTGGCTGGCTCATGTCGGCCCCGTGATAGCCCACCCGCACACCGGTCTTTTCCACCGCGGCCTTCGCACCTTCGACGTCGCCGAAACCATTGAGTATCACGTCGGCGCCTTCACGTGCCAAAGCCAAGGCCACGCCCAAGCCGATGCCGCTGGTCGAACCCGTGACCAGGGCGGTCTTGCCTTTCAACATACAGAGTCCTCTTTGCTAAGGTTCAGGGAGAATCGGCGACAAGCGCTTGGATTATCAGAGAGGAATGCCCCGATGACGCAGCCACGCCTTGATTTCGTGCAATGTCTGGACCCTCACGGACTGCACCGCATGGCCTACTGGGAGTGGGGCGACCCGTCCAACGGCCGGGTGCTGGTGTGCGTGCATGGGCTGTCACGCCAGGGCCGCGACTTCGATGTGCTGGCGCAAGCGATGTGCGACCACTATCGCGTGGTGTGTCCCGATGTCGTGGGCCGCGGGCGTTCGGACTGGCTCGACGACCCGATGGGCTACCAGATTCCGACCTATGTGGCCGACATGGTGACTTTGCTGGCGCGCCTGCGCGCCGAGACGGTGGACTGGGTCGGCACCTCGATGGGCGGGCTCATCGGATTGGGCTTGGCCTCGCTGAAGGGCTCGCCAGTGCGCTCCTTGGTGCTCAACGACGTGGGCCCCACGATCGAGCCGGCGGCGCTGGCGCGCATTGGCAGCTACGTGGGGCAGGTCCCACGTTTCGAGACGGTGGAGGCCGCTGCCGACTACTTTCTGTCCATCTCCGAAGGCTTTGGCCCGCACACGCGCGAGCAGTGGCTGGCCCTGACGCGCCCCATGTTGCGCCGGATCGAAGATGAGCAGGGCGTGGGCTACATCCCGCATTACGACCCGAAGATCGCGGTGCCATTCCATGCCGCCACCCCGGAGATGGCCGCCGCGGCACAGGCCATGCTGTGGCAGCGCTATGACAGCCTGCGCACGCGCACGCTGGTGCTGCGCGGTGCGCAGTCGGACTTGTTGACGCGCCAGACGGCCCAGGCCATGGCCGAGCGCGGGCCGCGGGCCAAAGTGGTGGAGTTCGAGGGCGTGGGCCATGCGCCCACGCTGGTGGACCCGGCTCAAGTGGCCGTGGTCCGGGAGTTTCTGACCTCAGCATGAAGACCATGTCTCAGGACGCGGCCGAGCATGCCGCGCCCATCGTGCAACTGGCCGGCGAGATGGATGCGCCGTCTGCGGCCGCCGTGCCGCGTGGGGCTGACGCGGCCGAAGCCCTGGCCCAGGAAGTGGCGCGCTTGGAGCGCGCGCGCGCCTTTGCCGAGCCCCTGCTGGCCGGCCAAAGGCTCGACACGGGCGAGGACGCGCTGGACCATGCCCATGGTGTGGCCTCGATCCTGCGGGCCATCGGGGCTTCGCCATCGCTGCAGGCCGCGGTGTACCTCGTCTACGTGAGCGAATACCTCAACAAGCCCGAGGAGGTGATCGGCAAGGCTTTTGGCCCGTCTTACGCGAGCTTGGTGGCCGCCACGCGCAAGTTGGTGCAGATCCAGCGCAACGCCCGCGATGCCTTGGTCGATGAGGACATGCGAGCCGAGCAGACCGAGCGTGTGCGCAAGATGCTGTTGGCGTTCTCGCGCGATCTGCGCGTGGTGCTGGTGCGCTTGGCCTCGCGATTGCAGACCTTGCGCTATTACGCGCAATCCAAGCGCGAATGTCCGCTGGTGCTCGCGCGCGAATCGCTGCACGTGTTCGCGCCCCTGGCCAATCGGCTGGGCATCTGGCAGATCAAATGGGAGCTCGAGGATCTGTCGTTCCGATTCCTCGAGCCCGACCAGTACAAGGCCATTGCCCGCCAGCTCGACGAAAAGCGCATCGAGCGTGAGCAGGTGGTCGAGCAGGCGCGTCGGCGCTTGAGCGCCCAGCTGCGCGAGCACGGTATCGACGCGCAAGTGCAGGGTCGGCCCAAGCACATCTACAGCATCTGGAAGAAGATGCGGGGCAAGCAGCTCGATTTCGACCATGTCTACGATCTGCGCGCCTTGCGTGTCATCGTGCGCAGCGTGCCCGACTGCTACGCCGTGCTCAGTCTGGTTCATGAGCTGTACCGTCCGCTGCCCGAGGAGTTCGACGACTACATCGCCAAGCCCAAAGCCAATGGGTATCAGTCGCTGCACACCGTGGTCTATGACGATCAGGGGCGCAGTCTGGAGATTCAAATCCGCACCCAGGCCATGCACGAGCATGCCGAGCATGGCGTGGCTGCCCATTGGGCCTACAAAGAGGCCGGCACTCGTGGGTACGCGGGGGTCAGCGCGGCAGGCGATTTCGAAGCCCAGGTGGCCGAAGCCCGCAAGGCCGTGCTGCGCCAACTGCTGGCCTGGGAACGCGATTTCGTCGGTCAGGCGGCCGAGACTTCCGGCGCCGTCTTCGACGATCGCATCTACGTGTTCACGCCCCAAGCGGCCATCGTGGAGCTGCCGGCTGGTGCCACGCCGGTGGACTTTGCCTACACCGTGCACACCGACTTGGGCCACCGCTGCCGGGGAGCCCGGGTCGATGGCGTGATGGTGCCGTTGAACACGCCGCTGCAAAGCGGTCAGACCGTGGAAGTCTTCACGGCCAAAGAAGGCGGCCCCTCGATGGATTGGCTCAACCCTGAGCTGGGCTATTTGCGCAGCGCACGGGCCAAGGCCAAAGTGCGCGCCTGGTTCAATGCGCTGGCGCAACAACAAACCATCGCCCGCGGACGCGAGCTGGTGGAGAAGCTCCTCCAACGGGAGGGGCGCACCGCAATGAAGCTCGAGGACCTGGCCACGCAACTGGGCTTTCGCAACGCCGAGGCCTTGTTCGATGTGGTCGGTAAAGACGAGTACTCGCTGCGCCACATCGAGAACCTGCTGCGTCCATCCGAGCCAGGGCCCACCGCCGACGATCAGATCGCTTTGCGCAAGCCCCGCAGTGCATCCAGCAGCAGCAAGGGCGGGGTGCTCGTCGTGGGCGTGGAGTCTTTGCTGACCACGCTGGCGCGCTGCTGCAAGCCCGCGCCGCCCGATGCGATCGGAGGCTATGTCACCAAGGGCAAGGGGGTGGCGGTGCATCGGGCCGACTGCTCGACCTTTCGGCAGATTGCCGGCCGCCACCCAGAGCGGGTGATCGCCGTGGCCTGGGGGCAACCCACGGGTGACAAGATTCCCGTCTATCCCGTGGATGTCACGGTCGAAGCCGTCGATCGTCAGGGCTTGCTGCGCGACATCTCCGAGGTGTTCGCCAAGGAGAAGATGAACGTGATCGGCGTCAATACGCAAACCGTGCGCGGCACCGCATGGATGACCTTCACCGTGGAGGTGGCCGATTCCGCACGTCTGAACCAGGTGCTGGGCGCGGTGGCGCAGGTCCAAGGGGTGCGGCGAGCCCGACGACGCTGAACCTGCCGAAAAACATGCTATAGTATCGAGCTTCTTAGGCGCGTAGCTCAGCTGGTTAGAGCACCACCTTGACATGGTGGGGGTCGTTGGTTCGAGTCCAATCGCGCCTACCAAACACGCAAAGCCCCGCAGAGTGATTCCTGCGGGGCTTTTTCATTGGGCCGCTTTCATTGCGCCGCCCATGGCCGCAAAGCGTGGCGAGTTGCGCACACAGGCGTGCATACCGTGGGGAAACCCCCTTGCGGTTCTCACAGGGTGGCCCCCTAGAATGAATTTTGCAGTGCACTGTCGTGCACCTGTTCGGTAGTTGGAGACCCTCATGGCACAGGCCAAACGTGGCGCCTCGCCTTCGGCAAGTGGTGGCGCAGCCCCGCAGTTGCGCACGCTCAAGAAATACCCCAACCGTCGCCTGTATGACACGGCCACCAGCAGCTACATCACGCTGGCCGATGTGAAAAAAATGGTCTTGGCCGGGGAAGATTTCATCGTGCGCGATGCCAAGACCAACGAGGACCTCACCCGCAGCATCCTGCTGCAAATCATCCTGGAGGAAGAGTCCGGCGGCGTGCCCATGTTTTCGACTCACATGCTGGCCGACATCATCCGTGTCTACGGCAACGCGATGCAGGGCATGATGGGGGCCTATCTCGAAAAGAGCATCGAAGCCTTCGTCAACATGCAAAAGCGCTTTGCCGAACAGTCGCGCGGCATGGTCGAAGGCAAGGGCTTTTCGCCGGAGATGTGGACACAGTTCATGAGCGTGCAAGCGCCCATGGTGCAAGGGCTGATGAACAGCTATCTCGAGCAGTCCAAGACGCTCTTTGAGCAGCTGCAAGCCCAAATGCAAAAGCAGGCCGAAACGCTGATGCCGCCGGGGTTCCCCGGCTTCGGTCCCCCCAAGCGCTGAGGCCGCGGGCCCGGGGCGGGCGGATCGGCGAAAATTCGCCCATGACGCAAGACTCGCCGGCGGTGGCTGCCACCGCCTCTCCCCCCAAAATTGGTTTCGTCAGCCTGGGTTGCCCCAAGGCGCTGACGGACTCCGAGCTCATCCTCACCCAACTGCGCGCCGAAGGCTACGAGACCTCCAAAACCTTTCAGGGCGCCGATCTGGTGATCGTCAACACCTGTGGCTTCATCGATGAGGCGGTCAAGGAAAGCCTCGACACCATCGGCGAGGCTTTGGCCGAAAACGGCAAGGTCATCGTCACGGGGTGCCTGGGCGCCCGCGCCGGGCAGGGCGGCGGCAACCTGGTGCAAGAAGTGCATCCCAAGGTGCTGGCCGTCACCGGGCCGCATGCCACCCAGGAGGTCTTGGATGCCGTGCACCGGCACGTGCCCAAGCCCCACGACCCCTTCGTCGATCTGGTGCCGCCCACCGGCATCAAGCTCACCCCCCGACATTACGCTTACCTCAAGATCAGCGAAGGCTGCAATCACCGTTGTACCTTCTGCATCATCCCCAGCATGCGTGGCGATTTGGTCTCGCGGCCCATCGGCGACGTGCTCAACGAGGCGCGGCGACTGTTCGAGGCTGGGGTGAAGGAACTGTTGGTGATCAGCCAGGACACCAGCGCTTACGGTGTGGACCTGAAGTACCGCACGGGTTTCTGGGACGGCAAACCCCTGCGTACTCGCATGCTCGAACTCGTGCAGGCGCTGGGCGATCTGGCCGCCGAGCATGGTGCCTGGGTGCGGCTGCACTATGTCTATCCCTACCCCCATGTGGACGACATCGTGCCGCTGATGGCCGAAGGCCGCATCCTGCCGTATCTTGACGTGCCCTTCCAACATGCGCACCCGGATGTGCTCAAGCGCATGAAACGTCCGGCCAGCGGGGAAAAGAACCTCGAACGCATCCGACGTTGGCGCGAAATCTGCCCCGAGATCGTCATCCGCTCGACCTTCATCGCGGGCTTCCCAGGCGAGACCGAGGCCGAGTTCGAATACTTGCTGGACTTCATGCGCGAGGCGCAGATCGACCGAGCCGGCTGCTTTGCTTATTCTCCGGTCGATGGCGCCGCGGCCAATGAGCTGCCCGGCGCCGTGCCCGATGCCGTGCGCCAGGAGCGGCGCGCCCGCTTCATGGCCGTGGCCGAGGCCGTGTCCACCGCCAAGTTGCAACAGCGCGTGGGTGCCACCATGCAAGTGCTGGTGGACGCTGCCCCGGCGTTGGGTCGCAAGGGCGGGGTGGGGCGCAGCTATGCCGATGCGCCCGAGATCGATGGCACGGTGCGGTTGCTGCCGCCACAAAAGGCTTCACGCACGCTGAAGGTTGGCGAGTTCACGCAGGCCCTGATCGTCGGCACGCAGGGGCATGACCTGATTGGCCAGCCCCTCTGAACAGATGTTGCGGCTAAGGTTGGGGGGCCATGAAAATCCTTCTGCTGACCCACCCTCTGTCGGCCGAGCCCTATGTCGAAGCTTTGCGTCGCTTGCGGCCACACGATGAGTTGACGGTCTGGTCACGTGAGCAGCCGGCGTCCCAATGGGCCGATGCCGACGTGGTGCTTGGCTGGCGGTTTCCCGCCGGCGTGGCCGAGGCGATGTCTCGTCTGCGCTGGGTCTGTTCCGTGGCCGCCGGCGTGGAGAAGCTGCTGGTGCCCGAGTTGCCCGCCAGCGTGCCCGTGTCACGCATCATCGACCCCGACCAGGCTTTGGGCATCGCTCAATACGTCACGGCCATGGCTTTGCGTTACGCGCGTGAGCTGCCGCGCTACGAGCAGCAGCAACGTGAACGCCTGTGGGTGCGGCACCCGATGGCCGCGGCCCGCCACCGTGTCTGTGTGCTGGGGCAGGGGGCGACCGGACAGGCCATCTCGCGCATGCTCGGCGCTTGCGGTTTCGTGGTGGACGGATGGCGACGCAGCCAAGGGCGTCCCCTGCACGAGGCCTTGCGCGAGGCCCGGATCGTCGTGTGCGCCTTGCCCTTGACCCCACAGACGAGCGGCCTGATCGACCGGGCGGCGCTGGCGGTCATGCCTCGCGGAGCAGCCTTCATCAACATCGCCCGTGGCGCCCATGTGGTCGAGGAGGATCTGCTGGCCGCACTGCGCAGTGGGCATCTGGCCTTTGCGGCGCTGGACGTGCAGGTGCACGAACCCTTGCCGCCGGACTCCCCCCTTTGGGATGCGCCGAATCTGATCATCACGCCGCACATCGCGGCGCAATCGTCGGTGGACACCATCGTCGCCCAGTTCATCGAAGGGTTGGAAGCGCTCGAAACCGGCCACCCTTTGCCTCGCCTGGTGGATCGTCAACTCGGATACTGATCTTTGCCCATGACTCAGCGTACCCCTCGCCGCAGCACCGAGCTCATCCACCATCCGTATCGGCCGCCGTCGGAGTTCGATGCGACCATGCCCGGCGTGTTCAAGGCCTCGTCGGTGTTCTTTCCGAATGTGGCGGCCTTGCGCCGGCGGCGCTGGGACGACAAGAGCGCTTACACCTATGGCCTGCATGGCACACCGACCACCTTCATGCTCGAAGAGCGCCTGGCCACGCTGGAGGGCGCTCGTCATGTGTTGCTGGCCCCCAGTGGCTTGTCGGCCATCACCACGGTGGACATGGCGCTGCTGCGCCAAGGCGACGTGGTGGTGCTGCCGGACAACGTCTATGGACCGAGCCTGAATTTCGCCCAGCACGAGCTCGCACATTGGGGCATTGGACACCGGCTGTACGACCCGATGGATGCCTCATCGCTGGCGGCCGTGCTGTCTGACGAAGTCAAACTGGTCTGGCTGGAGGCGCCGGGCTCGGTGACCTTGGAGTTTCCTGACCTGCGTGCTCTGGTGCGCTTGGTGCGAGAGCGTGCGCCACAAGCCGTGGTGGCCCTGGACAACACCTGGGGCGCGGGGCTGGCTTTCGCGCCATTCGAGTTGGGCGAGGGGCTGGGCGTGGACCTCACGGTGCATGCCTTGACCAAATACCCCTCGGGCGGGGGAGATGTGTTGATGGGCTCGATTGCCTGCCGCGACGCCGGTCTGTATCAGAACCTGGCCTGGGCCCACAGCCGCCTGGGTCTGGGCGTGGGCGCCAATGACGTGGAAGCCGTGCTGCGCTCGTTGCCCACGCTGGAGTTGCGCTATCACGCCCAGGATCGCGCGGCACGGCGTATCGCGCAATGGTGCTGCGAGCAACCCGAGTTCGTGCGCGTGCTGCATCCGGCCATGCCGGGCTCACCAGGGCACGAGCATTGGCAGTCACTGTGTTCGGCGGCCGCTGGGCTGTTGACCGTGGAGCTCGACCCCCGATTCACACCGGCGCAGGGGGATGCCTTCGTCGATGCGCTCAGAGTGTTTCGCATCGGCTGGTCCTGGGGAGGGCCGGTAAGTTTGGCCGTGCCCTATCGGGCCGAAAGCATGCGCCGTTTGCCAACGCCTTACCAAGGCACGCTGGTGCGTCTGTGCATCGGATTGGAGGCGGTGGATGACCTCATCGCCGACCTGGCGCAGGCCAAGGACACGGCCTTTGGCGCTCGCTGAGACCTTCGGTTTCTCCAGGCGCCCCTGTTGGCAGAAGGTCCGCTGCGCCGCGCGCTCAATCTCAATCCTTCGCACGTGATGAGACTTTGTGTCTCATCAAGCGTCCCTTTTCACGTTCCCAGTCGCGTTTTTTTTCGGCTTCACGCTTGTCGTGCAATTGCTTGCCCTTGGCCAGCGCGATCTCGACCTTCACCAAGCCGCCTTTGTAGTGCAGATCGAGCGGCACCAGGGTATAGCCTTTTTGTTCCACCTTGCCGATGAGGCGCCGGATCTGATCCTTGTGCATCAGCAGTTTCTTGGTGCGATCGGCCTCGGGGCGCACGTGGGTGGAGGCCGTGCGCAGGGCATTGATGCGGCAGCCGATCAGGTAGAGCTCGCCATCCTTGATGACGACGTAGCCATCGGTGAGCTGCACTTGGCCGGCGCGAATGGCCTTGACTTCCCAGCCGGACAATACGATGCCTGCCTCGAATCGTTCTTCGATGTGATAGTTGAAGCGTGCTTTGCGGTTTTCGACGATCGACATGACAGGTTCGGTGGGGTCTGCGCGGCTCACTACAATCCCGGCATTGTATGAAGCACGTCAAGAAGTCCGTTCTGCTGTGGTACTCGCCGCGCGAGATGTACGAGCTCGTCACCGGCGTGGCACAGTATCCGGCCTTCTTGCCCTGGTGCGAAAAGGCAGAGATCCTGTCCGAAACCGAGCATGAGATGACAGCGCGTCTGACGCTGCGCTACGCCGGTTTGCATCATGCCTTTACCACACGCAACACCCACCAGGCCCCCGAACTGGTGGTGGTCGAACTGGTGGACGGCCCGTTTTCGGAACTGGCCGGGGAATGGCGCTTTCTGCCCTTGGGCAGTGGGCCGTCTGGGCCGCCAGCGTGCAAGGTGGAGCTCGACTTGCGTTACGCATTTTCCAGCACGGCGCTGCAGGCCTTGGTCAGCCCGGTGTTCGACCGCATCGCCAATACGCTCGTGGACTCTTTCGTGCGGCGTGCTGAGCAAGTCTATGGGGCACGTTGAGATGAAGGTCGAGGTGGTCTATGCCCCGGCGCCTCACTGCGTGGATCGGGTGAGTTTGGACTTGCCCGAAGGGGCGACCGTGCGACACGCCCTGCAAGCCAGTGGCATCCTGCAGCGTCACCAAGGGCTGTTGGACGCCGGCGGCCACCGGGTGGGCATCTGGGGGCGCTTGGCGGGGCTGGACGATGCCTTGCGCGAGCGTGATCGGGTGGAAATCTACCGTCCGCTCAAGGTCGATCCGAAAGAGGCGCGACGGCTGCGATACCGCCAACAAGCGCCGTCGGGGCGGCGGCGTCGCCCCGCACGCTGATCAATCACAGTTGGCGGCGATGAGCTCGCGGGTGCGAGCGACTTCGGCAGCGCGAGCCTCATCACCGAGGAACTCCCGTTCGCCTTTCGCATTGGTGCGGGTGAGGCGCACCCCACTTTCCAGTGTTTGCAGGTAATTGCGAGCCCGCGTGCAGTTCTCGGCGCGCACTTGGGCCATGCGTTCTTTCTCTGCGCGCGCTTTGGCTTCGCGCTCTTGTTCCTCTTGGCGCCGACGGGCTTCGAGATCCTTGTCCACGCCAAGCGCCGAGGCGGCTGCTGCCGGCGCGGGGGCCGCTTCGGCAGGAGGGGGGGCGATGCTGCGCGGCCCGGAGGGGCGCTGCAGGATGTCGCGATCAGGCACCGATGCCGGTGGCGGACGGTCGCTGTACTGCACCTTGCCACTGCTGTCCTTCCACTTCCACTGAGCCCACACCGGCCCAGCCGACGCCAGCATCAACGCCAGCGCCACACCAGCCCACCGCATGCAAGTCGTGGATTTCGTGGATTTTTCCATGTCGGCAAGTGTATCCCTGGGCCGCGCCAGCGACGTGGCCAACGCGGCCTTTGAACCCCAGTTCGTGGCGTATCGCACACATTGAGGCAGCTCGCGCGGCTCACGCCCGGGGCGCCCAGGGACCAAGGGGGGTTCCGTATAATTTCATTTTGCGTCTGGAGTTCTCCTCATGCGCCTCCTCGGTAAAGCGCTCACCTTCGACGACGTGTTGCTGGTGCCGGCGTTCTCCCAAGTCCTGCCACGTGACACCTCGCTGGCCACCCGCCTGACCCGTCACATTTCCCTGAATCTGCCCTTGGTGTCCGCTGCCATGGACACGGTCACCGAATCGCGCTTGGCCATTGCCATTGCCCAGGAAGGTGGCTGCGGCATCATCCACAAGAACCTCTCTGCGCGTGAGCAGGCCGCCGAGGTGGCCAAGGTCAAGCGCTATGAATCGGGCGTGCTGCGCGACCCGATCACCATCTCGCCGGGCACCACGGTGCGCGAGGTCAAGGCCTTGTCCGATCAGCACGGCATCTCTGGCTTTCCAGTGCTCGAGGGCAAGACCGTGGTGGGCATCGTCACCGGGCGTGACCTGCGGTTCGAAACCCGCATGGACGTGCCAGTGCGCGAGATCATGACCCCGCGCGAGCGGCTCGTCACCGTCAAAGAGGGGGCCTCACTCGAAGAAGCCAAGGCCCTGATGCACAAGCACAAGCTCGAACGTGTGCTGGTGGTCAACGATGCGTTCGAGCTGCGCGGTCTGATGACCGTCAAGGACATCACCAAGCAAACCAATTTCCCGAACGCTGCGCGCGACTCCCAAGGGAAGTTGCGCGTGGGGGCAGCCGTGGGCGTGGGAGAGGGCACGGAAGAGCGCGTGGAACTGCTGGTCAAGGCCGGGGTGGATGTCATCGTGGTCGACACCGCGCATGGCCATAGCGCCGGCGTGATCGAGCGCGTGCGCTGGGTCAAGAAAAATTACCCCGATGTGGACGTCATCGGCGGCAACATTGCCACCGGCGCGGCCGCGCTGGCCCTGGTGGAAGCTGGGGCCGATGCCGTCAAAGTCGGCATCGGTCCGGGGTCCATTTGCACCACCCGCATCGTGGCAGGCGTGGGCGTGCCTCAAATCACCGCGATCGACAATGTGGCCACCGCGCTGCGGGGCACGGGCGTGCCCATCATTGCCGATGGTGGCATCCGATACTCGGGCGACATTGCCAAGGCGATCGCCGCCGGCGCCAGCTCGGTCATGATGGGCGGCATGTTTGCCGGCACCGAAGAGGCGCCTGGCGAAGTCATCCTCTACCAAGGCCGCAGCTACAAGAGCTACCGCGGCATGGGCTCCATCGGTGCGATGAAGGCCGGCTCGGCCGACCGCTACTTCCAGGAAAACGACGAAACCACCAACCCCAATGCCGACAAGCTCGTGCCCGAGGGCATCGAAGGGCGAGTGCCTTACAAGGGGTCGGTGGTGGCCATCATCTATCAAATGGCTGGCGGCCTGCGCGCGGCGATGGGCTATTGCGGCTGCGCCACCATCCCCGAAATGCACAGCAAGGCCGAGTTCGTCGAGATCACCGCGGCCGGCATGCGCGAAAGCCATGTCCACGACGTACAGATCACCAAGGAAGCCCCGAACTACCGGGTCGAATGATCGGTGACCCAGGCATAGACAGGCAGCACTCGGTGCTGCCTTTTTTCCTTCTCAGAACAGGCGCCAACCGTGCAGCACGACAAGATCCTCATCCTCGATTTCGGCTCCCAAGTCACTCAGCTGATCGCGCGGCGCGTGCGCGAAGCCCACGTCTACTGCGAAATCCATCCCAACGACGTGTCGGATGACTTCATCCGCCAGTTCGCACCCAAAGGCATCATCCTGTCGGGCAGCCACGCCAGCACCTATGAAGACCACGAGCTGCGCGCCCCGCAGGTGGTGTGGGAGCTGGGCGTGCCGGTGCTGGGCATCTGCTACGGCATGCAGACCATGGCGGTGCAACTGGGGGGCAAAGTCGAGTGGAGCGACCATCGCGAATTCGGCTATGCCGAAGTGCGTGCGCGCGGCCATACGCGGCTGCTCAACGGCATCGAGGACTTCCGCACGGCCGATGGCTACGGCATGTTGCAGGTGTGGATGAGCCATGGTGACAAAGTCACCGAGCTGCCGCCGGGCTTCAAAGTCATGGCCTCCACACCCAGTTGCCCCATTGCAGGCATGGCCGACGAGACACGGGGCTACTACGGGGTGCAGTTCCACCCCGAGGTCACGCACACCGTGCAAGGCAAGGCGATACTCACCCGTTTTGTGCGCGACATCTGTGGTGCCCGCGCCGATTGGATCATGGGCGACTACATCGAGGAGGCCGTGGCCCGCATCCGCGAGCAGGTGGGCGACGAAGAGGTCATCCTCGGTCTCTCGGGTGGGGTCGATTCCAGCGTTGCTGCCGCGCTCATCCATCGCGCCATTGGCGAGCAGCTGACCTGCGTGTTCGTCGACCATGGTCTGTTGCGCCTCAATGAGGGCGACATGGTGATGGACATGTTTGCCGGCAAGCTGCACGCCCGAGTGGTGCGCGTCGATGCCAGCGAGCTTTTCCTGAGCAAGCTGGCTGGCGTGAGCGCCCCCGAGGCCAAGCGCAAGATCATCGGCGGCCTGTTCGTCGATGTCTTCAAAGCCGAAGCCGAAAAAATCAAGCAGACCCACCAGCGCCACGTGGCGTGGCTGGCGCAAGGCACCATCTATCCCGATGTGATCGAGTCCGGTGGCGCCAAGACCAAGAAAGCCGTCACCATCAAGAGCCACCACAACGTGGGCGGCTTGCCCGAGCAGCTGGGCTTGAAGCTGTTGGAGCCGCTGCGTGAACTCTTCAAAGACGAAGTGCGCGAACTGGGTTTGGCCCTGGGCCTGCCGCCCGAGATGGTGTACCGCCACCCGTTCCCTGGCCCTGGTTTGGGGGTGCGCATCCTGGGCGAGGTGAAGAAAGAATACGCCGACCTGCTGCGCCGGGCCGATGCCATTTTCATCGAGGAATTGCGCAACACCCGCGACGAAGCCACTGGCAAGAGCTGGTACGACCTCACCAGCCAAGCCTTTGCCGTCTTCCTACCGGTCAAGAGCGTGGGCGTCATGGGCGACGGCCGCACCTACGACTACGTGGTGGCCTTGCGCGCCGTGCAGACCAGCGACTTCATGACCGCCGACTGGGCCGAACTGCCCTACAGTCTGCTCAAGCGGGTCTCCAGCCGCATCATCAACGAGGTGCGTGGCATCAACCGTGTGACCTACGACGTGAGCTCCAAGCCGCCGGCGACGATCGAGTGGGAGTGACCTGGACCCGGAAGACCCCAAGCGTACAGTTCATCACCCTCGCGGGGAAATGTTCCCAACCGGTGGAACGGAAAACGGGGGCAGGTCACGCACGGGTGGTCGCCCTCGAAAGCTCCTCACCCAGCCCCTCGCTGGGCTCGAGGGGTGGTTCGCTTGCATCGGGCGCCCTGATGGCTGTGCTCGGCAGGGAACCGGCAGCGGTAGGGAACCGGCAGGGCCTCCGGTGGTACCAAAGATGGCCTAGGAGACCCGCATGACACCAGACGAAACCCGTGCCATCGTGACGATCAGCCTGCTGGCGGCGTTTGCCGACGGACAGAAGCATGAACGTGAGCGTGCCGAGATCCGGCGCATTGCCGAAGGACTGGCCGGCGAAGGGGGCCTCCATGTGCCCTCGTTGGTGCAGGACGTGCTGATGAAGCGCGTGACGGTCGGCTCGGCTGCCGCCGTGCTGTCCAGCCCCGAGTCGCGTCAGCTGGCTTACGAGATGGCCGTGGGCGTGTGTGATGCCGATGGGGCCCAATCGCCGGCCGAGCAGGCGTTTCTGGCCGAGCTGGCCCGGGTTCTGGGTTTGGAGGCCGGCGTGGCCGCCACGATTTCGCAGCAAGCCGAAACGTTGGCCACCGTGCCGATGAGCGCGCCCGCCTCGGCACCAGTCCCGGCGTCCACGGCGGCAACCGCCCAGGCGGCCGTGAACGAGGCGGAACTGGATTCGGCCATCCTGAATGCAGCCATTCTCAACGGGGCCCTGGAGCTGTTGCCGGAATCGATTTCGACCCTGGCCATCATTCCGTTGCAAATGAAGTTGGTCTACCGCATTGGCAAGGCCTACGGCTATGAGCTGGACCGCGGGCATATCAAGGACTTCCTTGCCACGGCGGGAGTAGGTTTGACCTCTCAGTATCTGGAGCAGGCCGGGCGCAAGCTGATCGGCGGCCTGTTGGGTTCGGTGGGCGGGGGGCTGTTGCGCGGCCTGGGCAAGCAGGCCGTCAGCTCGGGCATGAGCTTTGCCACCACCTACGCCCTGGGCCATGTGGCCAAGCGTTACTACGCCGGTGGACGGGTGTTGTCGGCCCAGATGCTCAAAGACGCTTACGCGGGCATGACGCGCGAGGCGCAGGGCTTGCACGCGCGTTACTTGCCGCAGATGCAGCAGCGGGCGCGCACGCTGGATGCCGCACAAGTGATGAATCTGGTGCGTCAGGGCTGATGGGTCATGGGCGGGCCGTCCTCATCGGCGAAGCGTGACGGCGACAGTCTGTTTTTCGCGTTGCTGCCGCCAGCTCAGGCTCAAGACCGTATCCAGGCCGTGGTGGACGCGCTGGCGCGCCGGGGCTTGCAGCTACGGCGTCCCGTGCCCAGGTCCTTGTGGCATCTCACGCTGCTCTTTGTCGGCCGTGTCGGCCGGTTGCCCGATGATGTCGTGGACAGAGCGTTGGCCCTGGGCGCTGCAGTTCGGATGCAAGCGCTGTCCGTCACGCTCGATCGTTTGCTGAGCTTCGATGCTCGCCCTGGAGCCCATCCTTTGGTGTTGGCCACCGAGGGTGGCGACGGACCGTTGAGGCAGCTGCACCAGGCGTTGGTGCAACAGGGGCAGAGGCTGGGCTTGGCCTGCGCATCGGCAGGCTTCACGCCCCATCTCACCCTGGGGCGTGAAGCGGTGAAGCTGCCGCCCGAGTCTGTGGAGCCCATCGAGTGGCAGGCCCGTGGGTTCGTGCTGATGCGCAGTCTGGTGGGGCTGCGCCGTCACGTGGTGCTGGGGCGATGGGAGTCGTGAGGACGGGATGAGCGGCGGCAGCGCGACAGGCGAGGTCGGCCCGAGCCTGTTTCGGGCGGGATCATGCTAGAAACGGGGCTTCGCCAGAATCCGTTTCCATCGATGCGAATCCTTTTCAGTCTTGCAGCCGTGCTGATCGTTTTGGCCGTGCTCGCCGTGCTGGCCAAGCAGCAGCTGAGCTCGGTGACGCTGCCGGCTGCGCCGGCTGGTCCGTCCTCGGCAGCGTCAGCGCCTCTGCGAGGCAGTCCGTCGCAGCAGCTCGAACAGTTTCGTCAAGGTCTGGATCAGGCCTTGCAGCAGCCGGCGCGCAAGGTGGACGAATGAGCGACGAGCAGCGTCTTCAAGACGAGTACGCCATGCGCATTGCCCTGGACCAGGCCCACAACGCTTGGTTGGTGGGCGAGGTTCCGGTGGGTGCGGTGCTGATGCGCGAGGGCAAGGTGATCGCAACCGGCTACAACCGGCCCATCACCGAACACGATCCCACGGCCCATGCCGAGATCGTCGCGCTGCGCCATGCTGCCCAGTTGCTTGGCAATTACCGCCTGCCGGAGTGCGAGCTTTACGTCACGCTCGAACCCTGCGCGATGTGTGCGATGGCCTTGATGCATGCACGCCTCAGGCGTGTGGTGTTCGGCGCCGCCGACCCCAAGACAGGGGCGGCTGGCTCAGTGCTGAATCTGTTTGCCGAAAGTCGGCTCAACCACCATACCCAGGTGCATGGTGGTGTGTTGGCACAAGCCTGCGGGCAAGTGCTGCGTGACTTTTTTGCCGAGCGGCGCGCCGCTTACCGGCAGCGCCGGCAAGCCGAGAGCTTGCCCTCACCGCGGGGTCAGGCGGCCGTGGGTCACGAGCCCATTCCGACCGGTGAGGTCCATGAGTTTTCCGATTTGGAGCCCCCCGTTGAAGGTCCACGATCACGATCATGAACACACACAGGCCGCCTCGGCCCCCCGCACGCTGAAGTTGTTTTCGCCGTCGGGCGTGGTGGCACATCGCGCCGTGGCCCGGCGGGCCATGGCAAGGCTGCGCCGACTTGGTTTCGAGGTGAGCTTGGATGAGGATGCGCTGGCGCGGCACCAGCGCTTTGCCGGGGATGATGACACCCGCCTGGCCGCCGTGCACCGCGTGGCCGACGGCCGCAGTGATGTGGCGATGGCGCTACGGGGCGGGTACGGCTTGACCCGGCTGTTGGATCGTCTGGACTACCGCCGCATCGGGCGCAGCATCGAGCGGGGGACCCGCTGGGTCGGTCACAGCGATTTCACGACCTTGCAATTGGCCTTGCTGGCCCATGGGGTGGAGGGGGTGACCTATGCCGGGCCGATGGCCTGCTTTGATTTCGGCGCCGAGCAGGTGGACGAGGTGACGCAGGATTGCTTTCTCGAAGCCATGCGGGGCGAGCTCGAAGCGGTGGGTTTTCGCACCGAGGCGGGTTTCGATGGGCTAGACGTCAAAGGGCGGCTGTGGGGGGGCAATCTGTGCATGGTCAACGCTTTGTTGGGCACGCCGCACTGGCCCCGGGTCAAGGGGGGCATTCTGTTTCTGGAAGACGTGAACGAGCACCCCTATCGGATCGAACGAGACTTGTTGCAACTGCACCAAGCCGGCGTGCTGGATGCGCAAAAAGCCGTCGTGCTGGGCCGCTTCACCGATTTCAAGCCATCGCCTCTGGACCGGGGGTACTCCCTGAAGTCGGTGGTGGCCCATGTGCGCAGCCTCACGCGCACGCCGGTGCTCACGGGCCTGCCGTTTGGCCATGTGGCCACCAAAGTCACGCTGCCGGTGGGGGCGAAAGTGCAGCTGGTGGTGCAAGGGCGCGACGCCTTGATCGCATGGTGAATGCTTCTGGAGCGTTGCCCAGGGCCCAGGCCCGCGGGCTTCATGCAGAATGTGGCGCATGAGAAGCCTGTGGGGTCTGCTGCTGTGGTGCGCGGCGCTGCCGGTGTGGGCGGCTCATGGATACGCCTTGTGGGGCGATCTCAAGTACCCAGCCGGATTTGCGCATTTCGACTATGTCAATCCCGATGCTCCCAAGGGCGGTGAGCTGCGCTTGGTGAGCAACCTGCGGGTGTCGACGTTCGACAAGTACAACCCGTTCACCTTGCGGGGCAGTGCGCCAGCGTATTTGTCAGCGTTGATGTTCGAGTCCTTGCTGATCGGCTCGCTGGACGAGACGGCCAGTGGCTACGGCTTGTTGGCCGAAAGCGTGGAGGTGGCGCCCGATGGGTTGAGTGCGGTCTTCCGGCTGCGGCGTGAAGCCCGCTTCCACAACGGATCGCCGGTGCTGGCCAAGGATGTCAAGCACAGTTTCGAGGTCTTGATGGGGCCGCACACCTCGCCGGCCTACAAGACGTTGCTGGCCGACGTGGCCGGGCTCGACGTGCTGGACGAACGCACCGTGCGCTATCGCTTCTCACGGCCCAACCGTGAGCTGCCGCTGACGGTGGGCGGGCTGCCCGTGTTCAGCCATGAGTGGGGGCAGGGCAAGCCCTTCGACCAAGTGGTGATGGACACGCCCATCGGCAGCGGACCCTACCGCATCGGTCCGGTGCGGTTTGGCAAGGACATCACGTACGTACGCGACCCCAATTACTGGGGGCGGGATTTGAATGTGCGCCGCGGGACGGTGAACTTCGATCGCATCACGGTCAAGATCTACAAGGACAACACCGCGCGGCTGGAAGCTCTCAAAGCCGGCGAGTTCGACATGATGCGGTTTTTCTCGGCCGGGGACTGGACGCGGCGCGTCACCGGCCGGCGCTTCGATTCGGGTGAATTGGTCAAAGGCGAGTTCCAGCACCGCTTGCCTTCGGGCTTCCAGAGTTTCGTGCTCAATACCAGGCGCGACAAGCTCAAAGACCCCCGAGTCCGGGAGGCCCTCGGTCTGGCCTTCGATTTCGAGTGGATGAACCGGATGCTCTTCTACAACAGCTACCAACGGGTGACGGGGCTGTTTGGCAACACGGCCTGCCAGGCTCGGGGCGAGCCCTCGGCACAGGAGCGGGCCTTGCTCGAGCCCTGGCGCGACCGTTTGCCGGCGGCCGTCTTCGGCCCCATGTATCAGCCGCCACGCACCGACGGCGAGCATTCGCTGCGGGACAATTTGCGCCGTGCCAAGGCCTTGCTGGCTGCAGCGGGCTGGACGGTGCAAGACGGTGTGCTGCGCAATGCCCAGGGCGAAGCGATGGTGCTGGAATATCTAGACAGCAACGAAGCCGGTGCGCGCATCGTGATGCCTTGGGCTCGCAACCTGGAGAAGCTGGGCATTCGGTTGGTCTATCGAGCGGTGGATTTCGCGCTGTTTCAGCAGCGGCTGCGGGAGTTCGATTTCGACATCACGACCATTGCGTTCCAAGGCACGCACAACCCCGGCAGCGAGTATGCGGACTTGTTTGGCAGCCAAGCGGCTCGAACGCCAGACTCTGGCAATTTGGCAGGCGTCAGCCACCCTGCGGTGGACGCGCTGATCGACCGCATGAGTGCTGCGCGCACCCAGGCTGAGCTGCTGCCTGCGTGTCGAGCGCTGGACCGGGTGATCGCGTATGGGCATTACCTGATTCCGCAATGGACGGCGCCGACTCACCGAATTGCCTACAACCAGTGGCGCCTGGCGCGTCCGCAAACGGTGCCGCCATACATCCAAGGCGAGGACTGGGTCATGTTCACCTGGTGGGCAAAGTAACAGCCATGTGGTCTTACATCCTCAAGCGCGTGCTGCTGATGATTCCCACCCTGCTGGGGGTGCTGCTCATCACCTTCGTCGTGGTGCAGTTCGTGCCCGGTGGCCCGGTGGAGCAATATCTGGCCGAAGCCCGTGCCGTCCCCGGCGGCGGCGAGGCGGGCGCCTTGGCTTATCGTGGGGCCCAGGGGGTCGATCGCAAGCGCCTGGAAGAGATCAAGGCGCTCTACGGCTTCGACAAGCCTGCCCACGAACGCTTCTTGCAAATGCTCGGCCAGTTCATGCGCTTCGATCTGGGGAAGAGCTTTTTCCAGAACAAGGACGTGTGGACGCTGATCGTCGAAAAGCTGCCAGTGTCCATCAGCTTGGGGATGTGGACTTTTCTGCTGAGTTACGGCGTGGCCGTGCCTTTGGGCGTGGCCAAGGCGGTGCGCTCCGGCACGCGCTTCGACCTCGTGACCACGCTGCTGGTGCTGGTGGGCTATGCGATTCCTGGCTTCGTGCTTGGAGTGGCCTTGCTGGTGGTCTTCGGTGGACAGCTCCAGTGGTTCCCCCTGCGCGGCCTGACCTCGGACAACTGGGAAGATCTGAGCTGGGGGGCGCGCATCGTCGATTACCTGTGGCACATCACCCTGCCCGTGACGGCCATGGTGCTGGGCAGTTTTGCCGTGACCACCATGCTCACCAAGAACGCCTTCCTGGAGGAGATTCGCAAGCAGTACGTGCTGACGGCGCGCGCCAAGGGCCTGGGCGAGCGCCAAGTGCTGTGGAAGCATGTCTTTCGAAACGCCCTGATCCCCATCGTCACGGGCTTTCCCGCAGCCTTCGTGGGGGCGTTCTTCACGGGCGCCTTGCTGATCGAGACCCTGTTCTCTTTGGATGGCCTGGGCTTGTTGAGTTACGAAAGCGTGATCCGGCGTGACTACCCCGTCGTGCTGGGCACGCTGTACCTGTTCACGCTGATTGGCCTGGTCACCAAGCTGATCAGCGACCTCTGTTACGTCTGGGTGGATCCACGTGTCAAGTTCGATTGACCCCGTGCCAGTTGCCGCCTCGAACAGCCCCAGCCGGCGGGCCTGGCGCCGCTTTCGTCACAACCGGCTTGGTTTTTGGAGTTTGGTGATCTTCTGCACCTTGGTCGTGCTCAGCCTGTTTGCCGAGGTGTTGTCGAATGACCGACCGCTGCTGGTGCGTTACGAGGGCCGCTTTTATCTGCCGTTGTTGCATGATTACCCAGAGACGGTCTTCGGTGGCGACTTCGAGACGCCCACCGACTATCTGGACCCGTTCATCCGCGAGCGGCTCAGCCAAGGGGGCAACTGGGCGATCTATCCGCCCAACCCGTATGGCCCACGCACGATCAACTATTTCGCCAAGGAACCCAACCCCGCGGGCCCGTCGCGTGACAACTGGCTGGGCACCGACGATCGAGGGCGAGACATGGTGGCCCAGCTGATCTACGGCTTTCGGGTGAGCGTGCTGTTTGCGCTGGCGCTGACGGCCATTGGCGTCGTTCTGGGGGTGGTGGCCGGGGCTGTGCAGGGTTACTTCGGCGGACGCATCGACCTGACCATGCAGCGGCTCATCGAGATCTGGGCCTCGATGCCGGAGCTCTATTTGCTCATCATCTTCAGCGCGATGTTCGCGCCCAGCCTTGGATTGCTGCTGGTGCTGCTGAGTCTGTTCGGCTGGATGGGCTTGTCGGATTACGTACGGGCCGAGTTCCTGCGCAACCGGCAGATGGACTATGTGCGCTCGGCCCGTGCCCTGGGCGTGGGCAATCTGCAGATCATCTGGCGTCACATTCTGCCCAACAGCCTCACGCCCGTGGTGACTTTCCTGCCCTTTCGCATGAGTGCGGCCATTTTGGCGCTGACCTCGCTCGACTTTTTGGGCTTGGGGGTGCCGCCTGACACGCCATCGCTGGGCCAGCTGCTCAATCAGGGCAAGGCCAACATCGATGCCTGGTGGATTTCCTTGTCCACCTTCGGTGTGTTGGTGCTGACCTTGCTGTTGCTGACTTTCATGGGCGATGCGCTGCGCAATGCCTTGGATCCGCGCATGCCTGATCCGCCCGAAGCCCAGCCGCGCCCGTCCATGCCGAGCATGACCCAGGAGGCGCAGGCATGAGCGATGCACTGTTGGAGGTGCGCGGACTGCGCGTGAGCTTTGGCGGCAAGGAAGTGGTGCATGGTGTGGACCTGCATGTGCGGCCTGGCGAGAAACTGGCTCTGGTGGGTGAATCGGGCTCGGGCAAGACCGTCACGGCCTTGAGCCTGCTGCGCCTGGTGCCCTCGGCCCAGGTGCACGGACAGGTCTGGTTGCAAGGGGCTCAGGGCGACCGACGCGATCTGTTGTCGCTCGACGAGCGGGCACTGCGCGCCGTTCGAGGCGAGGATGTCGCCGTGATTTTTCAGGAGCCGATGACGGCCCTCAATCCGCTGTACACCGTGGGCGATCAGATCGTCGAAGTGCTGCAGCTCAAAAAAGGGCTGAGCGCGGCGCACGCTTGGGACAAGGCGGTGCAATTGCTGGCCGACACAGGCATCTCCGAGCCGGAACGCCGTGCGCGGGCCTATCCGCATCAGCTGTCCGGCGGGCAGCGTCAACGCGCCATGATCGCCATGGCCTTGGCCGGTGAACCGCGCCTGTTGCTGGCCGACGAACCCACCACGGCGCTGGACGTGACCTTGCGTGTGCAAATCCTGGATCTGTTGGATGATTTGCAGCGTCGCCGCGGCATGGCCGTGCTGATGATCACCCACGACCTGCACCTGGTGCGCCGCTTTGCCGACCGGGTGGCCGTGATGGAAAGCGGCCATCTCGTGGAAGAAGGCACGGTGGCCGAGGTCTTTGGCCGCCCGCGGCATCCCTATACCCGCAAACTGATCGACAGCCGACCCGAGCGCGATGTGGTCGAGGGCGTGAGCGCCTCATCCACACAGGACGATTTGTTGCGCACCCGGTCGCTGCGGGTGGTCTATCCCGTTCCAAGGCCTGGCTTGCGAGGCTGGTTCCGTCGCGGTGAGTTCGTGGCCGTTCGCAGTGCGAGCCTGAACTTGGCCCCGCGTCAGACCTTGGGGGTGATCGGTGAATCGGGATCGGGCAAATCCACCCTGGCCATGGCCGTGCTGGGGTTGGTGCCCAGCTCAGGCGAGCTGCGCCTGGCAGGTGCCTCCTGGCAAGGCTCGCCACGGGCCGATCGTCCTTTGCGGCGGGTGGCCCAGGTGGTCTTTCAGGATCCGTTTTCGTCGCTGTCGCCTCGCATGACGGTCGAGGAACTCATTGGCGAGGGGCTGCGGGTGCACGAGCCGGCCTTGGATGCCCATGCCCGACGCGAGCGCGTGCGCCAGACCTTGGCCGATGTGGGCCTTACCGAAGCGCAGTTTCCAGGCTTGCTCGCCCGTTATCCGCATGAGTTCTCCGGTGGGCAGCGGCAGCGCTTGGCGATTGCGCGCGCGCTGATCGTCAGACCTCAGCTGCTGGTGCTGGACGAAC
This sequence comes from Caldimonas taiwanensis NBRC 104434, assembly GCF_001592165.1. NCBI lineage: Bacteria > Pseudomonadati > Pseudomonadota > Betaproteobacteria > Burkholderiales > Sphaerotilaceae > Caldimonas > Caldimonas taiwanensis. Next base: position 108,777 of record NZ_BCWK01000004.1, on the reverse strand, counting down.
CCACCAGCGCGCTGGATGTGACCATCCAGAAGCAGGTTCTCGCCCTGTTGCAGCGCCTGCAGCGTGAGCACGGCCTGGCGTATCTGCTGATCACCCACGATGTGGATGTGATCCGTGCGATGGCCCACCACGTGATCGTGATGAAGGACGGTGAAGTGGTCGAGTCCGGCCAGATGCATGAAGTGCTCGATGCCCCACGGCATCCTTACACCCGGCGGCTCGTGGCCGCGGCGAGCGTGCCGAACCCTGCTTGAGAGGGTCGACGCGCTTGCCGATCTGCCTCGTTCAGGCCGCCAGAGGCCAGCCTTCGGCTTCGCGGCGGGCCAGGCGTTCGAGTTCGTCACAGACCTGAGCCAAGGTGCCGCACAAGGCCGTGCGGCGTCGGTCGGTCGGATCGACGGCCACTTTCAGGGCGGACATGGGGGCGAGCCCGGCTGAGGGCTTCGCACCGCCAGCCTCGTCGAGTGACACCCGCAGCAACACCGCGGCTGCACTAGCGGGGGTTTGCACGTGCACGTCCCAGTGGCGCCCCCGGCCCGGCAACAGACTCAGCCGGACGTCGGCCGGGCTGTCATCCCAGCGCGACGAGGCCGGGCGCATGAGCAAGACATGGGCCGCGTGGCGGCGGGCGGCGCGTGACAGCGCTCGCCAAGCTGCCGTCGGCATGTCCGAGGCCCACAACAACAGCATTCCCCCGGGGTGGGTTTGCAGCCATTGCACGCCCGCCTCGACGACGCGCGCGCCTTGTGGGCCAGGCCAGCAGCAGCTGAGCGGACCCGTGCCGAACCCCGGCTCCAGTCGGCGGTGCACAGTGTGCGGCGGTTGCACCAGAGCCACCGGTCGGCCCGCTCGCGCAGCGCGCTCGATGGCGGTTTCCAGCAGACGCCATGCGGCGGCACCCTCCTGCGGGCCGCATACTTCCAACACCTGTCCAGCCTGCCAACCTCCACCCGGCAGGGCCGCATCCAGGCTCGCATGCCCAGTGGGCAGACGCTCCGGTGTGGCCCGGCGAGGCCGCAAGCGCAAACGTCGCCACCAGGGGGGCAGGGAAGCCGTGTCGTTCATGTCCATCTCCGAAGATCTACCAAGCTCATGACATTCGGCAGGATTGGGACGGGTGCTTCGCCTGGAGGCGCAGCGGGCCAACTGCAGGGCCTGTGCGAGGCGATGTCCTCCTCGCGCTGGCGCCCACCACCTGCAGTGGGCCGGAGGCGATGCGGCTACATCAACATGGTGTTGCGAATCAGCCCCACGGCAATGCCTTCGAGCTCGAAGTCTTGTCCGGGCTCGACGATGATCGTGGGGTAGTCGGGGTTCTCGGCCAGCAGTTCGATGTGACCTCGCTGACGGCGAAAACGCTTGACCGTGACCTCGTCGCCCAGGCGGGCCACGACGATCTGGCCGTTCTTGGCCTCGCGAGTGGCCTGCACGGCCAACAGGTCTCCGTCGAGGATGCCAGCGTCGCGCATGCTCATGCCACGCACTTTGAGCAGAAAGTCGGGTTTGCGCTGAAACAAACTGGCTTCGACGTGATACGTCTGATCGATGTGCTCTTGCGCCAAGATGGGACTGCCCGCGGCCACCCGGCCCACCAGAGGCAAGGCGAGCTGAGCCAGCCCCGGCAGAGGCAGGCTGAACTGGCGAATGCGCGACTCGGCCAGCGAGCGCAATGTGTCAGACTTGAGCCGGATGCCTCGCGAGGTGCCTCCCACCAGTTCGATGACGCCTTTGCGGGCCAGGGCTTGCAGATGTTCCTCGGCGGCATTGGCCGAGCGGAAGCCGAGCTCAGCGGCGATCTCGGCCCGCGTGGGCGGCGCGCCGGTGCGCTCGATCGCGCTTTGGATGAGCTCGAGAATTTGTTGCTGACGGGCCGTGAGCTTCGGGGTCTCGGACATGTCCATGGACCGGCAAGGAATGATGGAGACTATCGACCGGGCGCGGTCGCGCGAGCACAGGCCCGCAGGCCTTCTGAGCACGCACCCACTGGTTGCGCATCCAGTATCTGTATTTTTATCCAGTCTCGAAGAAAATGCAAAGCCATTCAAACACGATCGTGGTCATCGGCACGGGAGGCACGATTGCCGGTGTGGGCAGCAGTGCGTCCGACCATACCGGCTACACGGCAGCGCAGCTGGGGGTGGCGCAGTTGGTGGCGGCGGTGCCTTCACTGAGCGGCGCACCGTTGGAAGTGCATCAGCTGGCCCAAGTGGACAGCAAAGACATGGACTTCGGCGTCTGGCGCGAGCTGGCCCAGGCGGTCGCACAGGCGCTGGCACGGCCCGAGGTGGCGGGGGTCGTCGTCACCCACGGGACCGACACCTTGGAGGAAACGGCCTGGTTCCTGCAGTCCGTGCTGGCACCGAGCAAGCCGGTGGTGCTGACGGCGGCCATGCGTCCGGCCACGGCATTGTCGGCCGACGGCCCCCAAAACCTGGTCGATGCAATGACGGTGGCTGCCTGGCCCGGTGCCCGCGGCGTCGTGGCGGTGTTGTGCGGCCGGGTGCATGCAGCGGCCGATGTGCGCAAGGCCCACACCTATCAAGTGGATGCGTTCGATTCGGGCGATGCCGGCCCGGTGGCGCTGGTGGAGGCTGGCAGCTTGCGCTTGCTGCGCCCCTGGCCCGAGGGGCAGGCGCTGGACTGGGAACGCGTGTGGGCCTTGGAGCCGGCTGCCTGGCCCTGGGTGGAGATCGTCACCAGCACGGCGGGGGCGCGGGGAGAAGCCGTGCGGGCGTTGGTGCACGCCGGTGTGCGAGGCTTGGTGGTGGCCGGCACCGGCAATGGCAGCATCCACCGCGACTTGGAGGCTGCCTTGGCCGAAGCTCAGGCGCAAGGGGTGACCGTGTGGCGTGCCAGCCGCTGCGGCGCCGGGCCGGTGCTGGGGGCGCATCCGCGAGGATGGCCCTCGGTGGGCACCTTGACGCCAGCCAAGGCCCGTGTGGCCCTGATGCTGGCGCTGATGCCGGTGTGAGCCGAGGCGCGTGGCGTTCAGACCACTTTGAGACGCACGTCGATGTTGTTGCGTGTGGCGTTGGAGTACGGACACACCTGGTGAGCCGCTTGCACCAGGGCCTCGGCCTGGGCACGGTCCATGCCGGGGATCGATACCTCCAGGTCGACTTCGATGCCGAAGCCCTGCGCGATGGGGCCAATGCCCACCGTCGCCGTGATGGAGGTGTCGGCGGGCAGCGCGATCTTGCGCTGGGCCGCCACGAACTTCATCGCGCCAATGAAACAGGCCGAATATCCGGCAGCGAACAATTGTTCGGGATTGGTGCCCGGGCCGCCAGCGCCGCCCAGCTCCTTGGGGGTGCTCAGCCGGACATCGAGCGCGCCGTCGGACGAGATCGAACGGCCATCACGGCCTCCGGTCGAGGTCGCACGGGCTTGATAGAGAACTTTTTCAAGAGGCATGGGCTTTCCTTTCGATGAGTGGCAGGGCGAGGCGGTCAGGCGGCCCGTCGCTTGGCGGGGCTGCTGGCCGAGGGGAGGGACTGGAGGTCCAAGCGGCGGCGCAGATCGTGCAAACGCTGACGCAAATCGGCAATCTCTTGCGGGCTGCACTGGGTGGCGCAGGCGATGTCCAGTGGCAGCCGGCTGGCCGCTGCACGCAACGCCTGGCCCGCGGGCGTGAGGCGGACGAGGACTCGTCGCTCATCGGCAGCGTCACGGCGGCGCTCCACCTTGCCGGCGACCTCCAGGCGCTTGAGCAGGGGCGTGAGCGTGCCGGAATCCAAGAACAAACGTTGTCCGAGTTCACTGACCGTCTGCTGGCCATGCTCCCACAAGACGAGCATGACCAGGTATTGCGGATAGGTCAGGCCCAAGCGATCCAGCAACGGTTTGTAGAGCTTGGTCATCGCCAGCGTGGTGGCATACAGCGCAAAGCACAACTGCTTGTCCAGCTGCAGCACGTCTTGCGAATCGACCTCGGAAGGGGTGGAGCGTGGCATGGCGAAATAATATCGCACTATTTAATTGTGTGCAATTTAATTGTCGGCACGCCAGTGCAGTGCCAGCAGGCCCGGCGGGGCGGCCCAGGTTTCAAGCGTGCAACCGTTCCAGCTGTTCGCTCAGTTCCAGCCAACGAGTTTCGAGCGCTTCGATGTCCTCGCCGATGGCTTTGAGGCGTCGGCCCTGCTGCGCCCACTGCTGTGGCGTACCTTGGCCGCCGGACAATGCCGCCTCGAGCGTGGCTTTCTCCTGGCTCAGGGCGTCCAGGCGGGCGTCGATGGCCGCCAGCTCCTTCTTCAGCGCACGGGCTTGTTCCAAACGTTGCTGGCGTTGCGGGTCGCGTCGATCTTGCCGAGCGTTGTGAGCACCGGACGGCGGTCGCGCCTCGGGCGGCGCCTGCCGCTGCGTCTGAGTCCGCTGACGGCTTTGCTCCAGCAACCACTGCTGGTAATCGTCCAGATCGCCATCGAACGGGCTGACCGTGCCGTGAGCGACCAGCCAGAATTCGTCGCACACCTCGCGCAGTAGCGCGCGATCGTGGCTGACCAGCATCACGGTGCCTTCGAATTCATTGAGCGCCAGGCTCAGTGCCTCGCGGGTGGTGAGGTCCAGATGGTTGGTCGGTTCGTCCAGCAACAACAGGTTGGGACGCTGCCACACGAGCAGGGCCAGCACCAGACGGGCTTTCTCGCCGCCGCTCATGCTGCCCACCGGTTGCATGACCATGTCGCCCACGAAGCGGAACTGTCCGAGAAAGTCCCGCAGTTCCTGCTCGCGTGCCGCGGGTCCGACGTCGCGGGCCAGGCGGATCAGGTGTTGCAAGGGCGTATCGGTGGGTTCCAGCACGTCCAACTCTTGCTGCGCAAAGTAGCCAATGGACAGGCCTTTGCCCTCGGTGATGCGTCCGCCCAGCAGGGGCAGGCTGCGCGCGATGGTCTTGACCAGGGTGGACTTGCCCTGCCCATTGGCGCCCAAAATGCCGATACGCTGGCCGGCCAGCACCGAGCGGTGCACGTCGCGCAGGATGATGGCCGCGCCATCCGCGTGGCGATAGCCCATGGCTGCACCGTCGAGCACCAACATGGGGTTGGGCAGTTGGGCCGGTGGGCGGAACTCGAAGTGGAAATCGGCGGCCGTGAGCACCGGCGCCAGTTTCTCCATGCGTGCCAAGGCCTTGATGCGGCTTTGAGCTTGGCGAGCCTTGCTGGCCTTGGCCTTGAAGCGCTCGATGAAACGCGACAACTGCGCGATGCGCTCTTGCTGGCGCTCATAGGCGGCCTGTTGCTGGGCCAGGCGTTCGGCGCGCATTTCCTCGAAGCGGGTGTAGTTGCCGCCGTAGCGGGTCAGGCGGGCGTCTTCCAGGTGCACCGTCACCCGCGTGACTGCATCGAGAAACTCGCGGTCGTGGCTGATGACGATCAGCGTGCCCTCGAAACGCTGCAACCAGGCTTCCAGCCAGACCAGGGCGTCGAGGTCCAGGTGGTTGGTCGGCTCGTCCAGCAGCATCAAGTCGGCCGGACACATCAGCGCACGCGCCAGTTGCAGCCGCATGCGCCACCCCCCCGAAAAGCTGTTGACCGGGGCGTCCAGCTGCCCGCTGGTGAAGCCCAAGCCCATCAGCAAGGCCTGGGCACGGGCGCGAGCATCGAAGCCCCCGGCTTGCGCGATGCGCTGATGCGCTTCGGCCATGGCCATGCCGTCGCCGGCTGCCTCGGCTTGGGCCAACGCCGCCTGCGCGGCCTGCAGCACGCGGTCGCCAGCCAGCACGAAGTCGGTGGCCGTCTGGTCGGTCTCGGGCATGTCTTGCGCGACTTCGGCCACCTGCCAATGGGCCGGCAGCTCGACATCGCCGGCATCGGCTTGCAGCCGGCCCGTGAGCAAGGCAAACAGCGACGATTTGCCGGCGCCGTTGCGGCCGACCAGGCCTACTTTTTCGCCGGGATTGAGGGTGAGCGAGGCGCCATCGAGCACGATCTTCGTGCCTCGGCGCAGCGTCAGATTCTTGAGCTGGATCATCGCAGCAGCGTCTGAGCGGCCAAGGCTTCACGGGTGAGCAACACCACCATGTCTGGGCCTGCGCTGGTGTCGAGCCAGACGGCTTCGAGCAGGGGAAAGGCGGCTTCGAAATGGGCACGCTCATGGCCGATTTCCAGCACGAGCACGGCCTGCTCGTTCATGTGGTCTGGCGCTTGGCGCAGGATGCGACGGATCAGATCCATGCCATCGTCGCCGCCGGCCAAGGCCAGTTCCGGCTCGGCCTGGTATTCGGCCGGCAAGGCCGCCATCGACAGCGTGTTCACATAGGGCGGGTTGCACAGGATGAGGTCGTAGCGGCCGCGCACCGCGTCGAACAAATCGCTGTGCAGGAGGCGGATGCGCTGGGTCAAGCCATGGCGTTCGACATTGATGCGCGCCACTTCCAGAGCCTCGGCACTCAGGTCGGAGGCATCGACATGAATGTCCGGATAGGCCATGGCGGCCAGCACGGCCAGACTGCCGTTACCAGTGCACAGATCGAGCACGGTGCGGGTGTGCGCACCCAGCCAGGGGTCGATGCTGCCGTCGGCCAGCAGCTCGGCAATGAAGGAGCGCGGCACGATGGCGCGTTCATCGACATAGAAGCGCACGCCCTGCAGCCATGCCTCCTGGGTGAGGTAAGCGGCCGGCAACCGGGTGGTGATGCGTTCGTCGATCAAGGCATTGACGCGGGCTTGATCGGCGCGGTCGAGTTCGCGCGTGGCCACGGCGTCCAGATCGTCCAGTGGCAGGCCCAGGGCCCACAGGGTGAGCCAGGCGGCCTCATCGCGGGCATTGGTCGTGCCGTGCCCAAACGAAACGCCCGCCTCGTCGAGGCGGGCGGCCATGCGCTCGATCAGCTCGAGTACGGTCATGCGATCAGTGCTTCCAGGGTCTTGCGGTAGATGTTCTTCAGCGGCTCCAAGTGGGCCACTTCCACGGCTTCGTTGATTTTGTGGATGGTGGCATTGCGCGGCCCGAACTCGATCACCTGAGGGCAGATTTGGGCGATGAAGCGGCCATCGGAGGTGCCACCGGTGGTGGACAGCTCGGGCGTCAGTCCGGTTTCGGTGCGGATGGCCGACACCACGGCTTCGCTCAGGTCGCCTGGCTCCGTGAGGAAGGGCAAGCCGCCGAGCGTCCAGGTCAGTTCATACTCCAGGCCATGCCGGTCGAGCACTTCGTGCACCCGGGCCTTCAAGCCATCTGGGGTGGATTCGGTGCTGTATCGGAAATTGAAATCGACGACGAGCTCGCCTGGGATCACGTTCGTGGCCCCGGTGCCGGCATGTAGATTCGAAATTTGCCAACTCGTCGGCGGGAAGTAGGCGTTGCCGCGATCCCACTCGATGGCAGCCAGTTCGGCCAAGGCCGGGGCGGCCTGGTGGACCGGGTTGCGCGCCAGATGAGGATAGGCGATATGGCCCTGGATGCCTTTGACCGTCAGTCGCCCCGACAGTGATCCGCGGCGACCGTTCTTGATCATGTCGCCCAACTGCTCGACCGACGTGGGCTCGCCGACGATGCAGTAATCCAGCCGTTCGCCACGCGTGCGCAGCCAGTCGCAGACTTTGGCCGTGCCGTCGTTGGCCGGACCTTCTTCGTCGCTGGTGATCAAGAAGGCGATGGAGCCGCGGTGATCGGGGTGGGCGGCCACGAACTCTTGGACGGCCACCACCATCGCGGCGATCGAACTCTTCATGTCGGCCGCGCCGCGGCCGTAGAGCATGCCCTCCCGGTGGGTCGGCGTGAAGGGGTCGCTGAGCCAGCGTTCCAAGGGGCCGGCCGGCACCACATCGGTGTGGCCGGCAAACACCAGCACCTTGCCTTGGCGACCGGCGCGGCCCTCGCGCTTGGCCCATAGGTTGGTGACGCGAAAGTCCGGTGGGCCGAACACGAGGGTCTCGCACGCAAACCCCAGCGGCGACAAGCGTTCGATGATCAAGGCCTGGCAGCCGGCATCGGACGGTGTGACCGAGGGCCGGGCGATCAGGGCTTCAGCAAGGCGCAGGGTGTCGGTCATGGGGTGGGGAGCACAACCATCGGAAGCTCAGCGCAGCATGCCAAAGCCAGTGGTGCCGTAGCCGCTGGGGCGTTCGTCATGGCGCACATCCAGCGTGATTTCGGTGAAGGATGGCCCATCCTCGATGTCCTCTTTCTTCGGGGTGAGCTTGCTCTGGGTGCTGGTGTCGTTTTGCAGCCGCCACATCAGGTTGGTGGGCGAGTCGGCGTAGGCCAGGCCTTCTTCGCGAGTGACGCGGCCTTCTTGGATCAGCCTGGCAATGTCGGCTTCGAAGGTCTGCGATCCTTCCGCCAAAGATTTCTCCATGGCTTCTTTGACCCCGGACAGGTCGCCTTTTTCGATCAATTCGGCCACCAGCTTGGTGTTGAGCAGGACTTCCACCGCTGGGATGCGCCCGCCGGCCACTGCGCGCATCAGGCGCTGCGAGACGATGGCTTTCAGACCCGACCCAAGATCGGACAGCATGGCCGGCCGTGCCTCAGGGGTGTAGAACGACATGATGCGGCTGAGCGCGTGGTAGCTATTGTTGGCGTGCATCGTCGACAGCACCAAATGACCGGACAGGGCGTAAGACAGGGCCGCGGTCATGGTTTCGCGGTCCCGGATCTCGCCGATCATGATGCAGTCGGGGGCTTGCCGCAGGGCGTTTTTCAGGCCGATTTGCAATGACTGGGTGTCGCGCCCGACCTCGCGCTGATTGACCACGGACTTCTTGTTCGTGAAGTGGAACTCGATCGGATCCTCGATCGTGAGGATGTGTCCGGCCACTTGCTGATTGCGATGTTCGAGCATGGCCGCCAAGGTCGTGCTCTTGCCGGTGCCGGTGGCGCCCACGAGCAAGATCAGCCCGCGCTTTTCCAGCACGAGGCTGGTGAGGATCTCGGGCACGTTGAGCGATTCCAACGAGGGAATCGTGTTCGGGATGTAGCGAAATACCGCAGCAATGGAGCCGCGCTGCTTGAAGGCACTCAAGCGGAAACTGGCCACACCGGGCAAGACCACCCCGAGATTGAGTTCGCCGGTCTCATCCAGCTCTTCCATTTGCGCGGGAGTGAGCACCTCGGCCAGCAGCTGACGTGGCTGCTGGGGCGAGAGGGGCTGATCGCTGACTTGCAGGATTTGCCCATGGATTTTGATGAGGATGGGCGTTTTCGCAGATAGAAAGACGTCCGACGCTTGCTTGTCGGCCATCAGGCGCAGCACGCGCTCCATGTTGCCACCGCTCATCGCCATCCTCCTCGTCGTGGGTCTGTCGGGTATGCCGGCGTGGGCCTTATGCTCGCAACAGTTCGTTGATGCTGGTCTTGGAGCGCGTCTGGGCGTCCACGCGCTTGACGATCACAGCGGCATACAGGCTGTAGGGCTGACCGGCGGCCGTGGTTTTGGGCAGACTGCCACTGACGACCACCGAGCCCGCCGGCACGCGCCCGTATGTGATTTCGCCGGTCTCGCGGTTGAAGATCGGGGTGCTTTGGCCGATGTACACGCCCATGCCCAGCACGGAGTTTTCCTCCACGATCACGCCTTCGACCACCTCGGAACGCGCGCCGATGAAGCAGTTGTCCTCGATGATCGTGGGGTTGGCCTGCAGCGGCTCGAGCACACCGCCGATGCCCACACCTCCGGACAAGTGCACGTTCTTGCCGATCTGGGCGCAAGAACCCACGGTCGCCCAGGTGTCGACCATGGTGCCCTCGTCGACATAGGCGCCGATGTTCACATAAGAGGGCATCAGCACCACGTTCTTCGCGATGTAGCTGCCGCGGCGCGCCACGGCCGGCGGCACGACGCGCACGCCGGTGGCGCGCATCTCCTCTTCGCTCAGATGGGCAAATTTGGTCGGCACCTTGTCGAAGAACCCGAGGTCGCCGGCACGCATGGCCACGTTGTCATGCAAGCGGAAGCTCAGCAGCACGGCTTTCTTGATCCACTGATGGGTGGTCCAGACGCCGTCGATCTTTTCGGCAACGCGCAAGCGGCCCTTGTTCAGGTCGGCAATCACGGATTCGACGGCTTCGCGCACCTCGGGCGCGGCTGTGGATGGCGATAGGGCGGCGCGGTCGTCCCAGGCCTGATGGATGACGGCTTCGAGGGCTTGGCTCATGGATGCGGACTTTGCAATGGATCAAAGAGAACGGACATAGGCAACGATGCGTTCGGCGGCTTCGACGCATTCCTCGAGCTCGGCCACCAATGCCATGCGGATGCGACCGGCACCGGGGTTGCGGCCATGCGCCTGTCGCGCAAGGAAGCTGCCGGGCAAGACGGTCACATTGTATTGAGCAAGCAGCCCCCGGGCGAAGTCGGTGTCGCTTTGTCCCAGGGCCTCGGGCACCTTGGCCCACAGGTAAAAGCCCGCGTCGGGCAGGGCCACTTCCAGCACCTCGGCAAGCATGGGCGTGACGCGCTCGAACTTGGCTCGGTACTGCTGGCGGTTGGCGATCACGTGGGCCTCGTCATTCCAGGCGGCGATGCTGGCCTGCTGCACCACCGGGCTCATGGCGCTGCCATGGTAGGTGCGGTACAGCGAAAAGGCTTTGAGCAAGCGCGCATCGCCAGCCACGAAGCCCGAGCGCAGGCCGGGCACGTTGGAGCGTTTGGACAGACTGGTGAAGGCCACGAGGTTGCGCAGGTCGTGGCGCCCAAGGCGCACGGCCGCTTCCAATCCGCCCAACGGGGGGACTTCACGGAAGTAAATCTCGGAGTAGCACTCGTCCGAGGCAATCACGAAGCCATACCGATCGCTCAGCTCGAACAGGCGAGCCCACTCCTCCAGTGGCATCACTGCACCGGTGGGATTGCCCGGCGAGCACACGTAGACCAGCTGGGTGCGTGCCCAGGTGTCGTCCGACAGGGCCGACCAGTCGCATGCGAAATTGCGCCTGGGGTCGCTGTTGGCAAAGGCCGTGTCGGCACCGGCCAGCAAAGCGGCACCCTCATAGATCTGATAGAAGGGGTTGGGACATACCACCAGGGGCCGGCCCGCCTCGGGATGGCGGGTCCGGTCGATGACGGTTTGGGCGAATGCGAACAGCGCCTCGCGCGAGCCGTTGACCGGCAGCACTTGGGTGGCCGGATCCAGGTGCACGCCGTAGCGACGTTGCACCCATGCGGCCATGGCCTCGCGCAGCGCCGGTTGGCCCACCGTGGCCGGGTACTGGGCGAGACCATCCAGCGCCTCAGTCAGCGCCTGGCGGATGAACGGCGGCGTGGGATGTTTGGGCTCCCCAATCCCCAAGCTGATGGGGCGCAGCGCTGGGTTGGGCGTGATGTCTTGCGTGAGGGCGCGCAGCCGTTCGAAGGGGTAGGGCTGGAGCCGGGCGAGCAGGGGATTCATGGTGCATGATTATCCGCCCTCGGCCAGCCTGGGCGCGCCGTCGCTCACCTCAACAGGCCGGTTTCGGCTGCGTGCTGCGGCAACTCGATGTGAGGCTGCGGCTTCCAGCCCTTCTTGCGATGCTCCACCACGATATTGGTGTAAATGCCGCCGCGCACATACCACTTGGCCGTGATGCGCAGGAATCGGGGCTGAATGGCCTTGACGATGTCATCGAGGATGTCGTTGGTGACCTTCTCATGGAAAGCCCCTTCGTTGCGGTAGCTCCACATGTACATCTTCAGGCTTTTGAGCTCGACGCACAGTTGGTCGGGCACGCAGTCGATCGTGAAATGCGCAAAGTCGGGCTGGCCGGTCAAGGGGCAGTGGCAGGTGAACTCGGGCACCTGGAACTGGATGACGTAGTCACGCTTGGGGCTCGGATTGGGGAAGACGTGCAGCTCCTTCGAAGGCGCCGAGGGCGGGTTGGGCGGCATTTGGCGCTGCCGGGCCGCGGGGAGGGCAGAAGTACGTTTGGCCATGACGGTGTGACGCGAAGAATCAATGGGGTCGCCAGAGCCGGCGACGCGAGGGGGCGATGGTATCATCCGCGCTTCCAAGCCACCGGATGCTGAACCGGTTTTCCCAGACGAATCAACGACTTAGCGCGAGGTCGCCACAGGCGGCCCGGCGCGGTGCCTCGAGCTGCCCATGCGCCTGAACTCGATCAAGCTGTCCGGCTTCAAGTCCTTCGCGGATCCCACGCACTTTCAGCTGCCCGGGCAACTCGTCGGCGTGGTGGGGCCCAATGGCTGCGGCAAGTCCAACATCATGGATGCCGTGCGCTGGGTGCTGGGCGAATCCAAAGCCTCGGAGTTGCGCGGCGAGTCGATGCAAGACGTGATCTTCAACGGCTCGAGCACCCGCAAGCCAGCGAGCCGAGCCAGCGTGGAGCTGGTGTTCGACAACTCCGATGGGCGTGCCGGCGGGCAGTGGAACCAGTTCACCGAGATCTCGGTGCGACGGGTGCTCACCCGCGACGGGACGTCGAGCTATTTCATCAACGGGCAACCGGTGCGTCGGCGTGACGTCCAGGATGTCTTCCTTGGCACGGGCCTGGGGCCGCGGGCCTACGCCATCATCGGTCAAGGCACGATCAGTCGCATCATCGAATCCCGCCCGGAAGAACTGCGCATGTTCCTGGAGGAGGCCGCCGGGGTCTCCAAGTACAAGGAACGTCGCCGCGAAACCGAGAACCGGCTGAAAGACACGCGCGAGAACCTCACCCGGGTGGAAGACATCCTGCGTGAACTGAGCCACAACCTCGAACGCCTGGAACAGCAGGCCGAAGTGGCTCAGCGTTATCGCAGCCTGCAAGAACTAGGCACGCTCAAGCTGCACCAGCTGTGGTTTCTCAAACACCGTGACGCCGCGGCCGAACAAGAGCGCGTGCACCGTGAAGTGCTCGAAGCCACCAATGCCTTGGAGTCCCGGCTGGCCGAGTTACGCCATGTCGAAGCCGAGTTGGAGACCATCCGTCAGGCGCATTACACGGCCAGTGACGAGCTGCACGCCGCGCAAGCCGCGCTGGCCGAGGCCAACCTGGAAGTCAGCCGCTTGGAAGAGCGCATCCGCTATGTGGTGGAGGGGCGTCAGCGGGTCGAGCAGCGATTGATCGAACTGAAAGCGCAAAGCGAGCAATGGCGGCAGCGCCGCGAGCAAGCCGAAGGCGAACTCGAAACCATTGCCGAGCAGATCGCCATGGCGCAAGAGCAGGCCGAGATCCTGGCCGCTCAGGCCGAGGAAGAGGCGGCCGCGCTGCCGGCCCTGGAGGATGAGGTGCGTGCCGCCGTGGCGCGAGCCAATGAGCAGCGCAATGCGGTTTCGGGCGTCCAGCAGCAGATCCAGGTGCTCGCGGTGGAATCGCGCAATCTGGACGAACAATGTCGGCAGTTGCAGACGCGGCGTGAACGGCTGGCCGCGGAGGCCAAGGGGTTGGCCGCCCCAGACGAGGCCCGGTTGGCCGAGCTCGAGCATCAGGTCGAGCTGGCCGCGCAGGAGCAGGCCATGGCCGACGAGCGGCTGCACGAGCTGACCGAACTGGTGCCTCGGCTGGATGAGGCCCGGCGGGCTCAGCAGGAGCGGGTCAATGCCGAATCGGCCAAGCAGGCTGACTTGGGCGCGCGGTTGGAGGCTCTGAGGGCCTTGCAGGAAAAGGTGCAAACCGAAGGCAAGCTCAAGCCCTGGTTGGCCAAGCACGGTTTGGAGGGCCTGCAGGGCCTGTGGACCAAAGTGCACATCGAGCCAGGGTGGGAGACGGCGCTGGAATCGGCGCTGCGCGAACGGCTCAACGCGCTGGAGGTGGGCCGCGTGGACATCGTGCGCGCGTTCGCCAGTGATGCGCCGCCGGCCAAGCTGGCCTTCTACACGCTGCCCTCGGCGGCCATCAGCAGTACCCATCACACGCTGCCGAGGCTGTCGGACCTGCTGCGTCTGCACGATGCGGGACTGAAAGCGCTCTTGAACGATTGGTTGGAAGGGGTCTACACCGCCGCGTCGCTCGACGAAGCGCTGGCCCAGCGTGGCAAGCTCACGCACGGGGAAGTGATCATGACGCGCGAGGGCCATGCCGTGTCGCAGTTTGCCGTGGCGTTTTATGCGCCGGACTCCGAGCAAGCCGGCATGTTGGCGCGCGCGCAGGAGATCGAGAACCTGGAGCGCCAAGTGCGCGCGCAGGCCCTGATTGCCGACGAGGCGCGCGCAGCCCTGGTGCGAGCCGAAGCGGCCTACACCGAGGCATCGCAGCGTCTGGTGGCCGCGCGTCGCGAGGCCGCGCAGGCACAGGCCCGCGTCCATGAACTGCAGGTGGAGTTGCTGCGCCTGACGCAGCAGGCCGAGCAGACCAGCAGCCGGCGCGGGCAGATCGAGGACGAGTTGGCCGAGATCGACGCACAACTCGAAGAACTGGCCGAACGGCGCGCCACGGGGGAGGCTCGATTCGAAGCGCTGGACCAGCAGCTGGCCGATGAGCAAGAACGCCACGCCGAGCTCGAGGAAGCCGTGATCGAGGCCGAACGCAAGCTCAATCAGGCGCGCGAGCAACTCCGTTCACTGGAACGGGAAGCCCAGGAATCGCAGTTCTCGGCGCGTGCTTTGGCCTCTCGTCGCGGGGAGCTACAGCGATCCATCGAGACGGCGATGCAGCAACTCCAAGCCAATGAGCGCTCGGCCGAACAGCTGCAGGCCGAGCTCGATGGCTTCAACGATGCGGCGGCGCAAGCCGGCTTGCAGGAGGCGCTGGCGCTCAAGATGGAGCGCGAAGCGGCCCTGGCGGCCAAGCGCAGCGAATACGACGATTTGTCGATGCGTTTGCGCCGGGCCGACGAGCAACGCCTGGAGTTCGAGCGCAGCCTCGATCCCTTGCGGGAGCGCATCACCAAGTTGCAGCTCGAAGAACAGGCCGCCTCGCTGGGAGGCGCACAATTCTTGGAGCAACTCACCCAAGCGGGGGTCGATCTCGAGGCCTTGGCGCGCTCCATCGAGGAAGGCGGAGTGCGGCTGCAGGGCTTGCAAGCGGAGATCGACCGCATCAACCGCGAAATCAACGCGCTGGGGGCGGTCAACCTGGCGGCCCTGGACGAACTCGCCGCCGCGCGCGAGCGCAAGACCTTCCTGGACGCCCAGAACGCCGATCTGATCGATGCGATCAAGACGCTGGAAGATGCGATCCACAAGATCGACATGGAAACCCGCGATCTGCTGAAGAAGACCTTCGATTTCGTCAACGAGCACTTCGGCAAGATGTTCCCGACGCTGTTCGGCGGTGGCACGGCCAAACTGGTGATGACCGGCGACGAAATCCTCGATGCCGGCGTGCAGGTGATGGCCCAGCCGCCGGGCAAGAAAAACAGCACCATCCACCTGCTGTCCGGTGGCGAGAAGGCATTGACGGCCATTGCGCTGGTGTTTGCGATCTTCCAGCTCAACCCGGCGCCATTCTGTTTGCTCGACGAGGTCGATGCGCCGCTGGACGACGCCAACACTGAACGCTACGCCAAGCTGGTCACTGCGATGTCCAAGGACACCCAGTTCTTGTTCATCTCGCACAACAAGATCGCCATGGAAATGGCTGAGCAACTCATCGGTGTGACGATGCAGGAGCAGGGCGTCTCGCGCATCGTGGCGGTGGACATGGAAGCGGCCGTGGGCATGGCTGAAGCGGCTTGACGAACATGGGCAGCCTGCAATTGGCCTTGCTCGTCCTGGGCGCCTTGGTCATCGCCGCGGTGGTGGCCCATGGTGCTTGGCAAGCCCGCAAAGCCGGCGTGCGCCGGGCTGGCATTCGGGGCCAGACGGCTGCGCGGCGCTTCGAAGAGCCCGTGTTGCCGTTGGACGACTTCGAGCCTGCCCCAGCGGCCGATGCGCTGGATGCCACGCTGGCGTCCCCGGTTGTGCGTCGGGCGGGCGGACCGCGTCTGGACCCGTTGATCGACGCCATCGTGCCGCTGAGCGTGGAGCTACGCTTCACCGGCGACAGTGTGATGCACCACCTGCCGGCCACCCGGCGGGCCGGCAGCAAGCCCTTTTTCATCGAGGGGCTGAACGATGCCAGCTCGCAATGGGAGCCGCCTCAACCTGGGCAGACGTACCGAGAGTTCCAAGCCGGCGTGCAATTGGCCAACCGCACCGGAGCGCTCAACGAGATCGAATACTCCGAGTTCGTGCAAAAGGTGCAAGCCTTTGCCGATGCGATCGGCGCCACCGCAGATTTCCCCGACATGCTCGACGTGGTCGCGCGGGCGCGCGAGCTCGACCAGTTCGCCAGCCAGCACGATGCGCAGCTGGCTTGTCGATTGGTGGCCCGTGGTGCGGCATGGTCGGTGGCATTCATCCAGCAGCACGCCGCACGCCACGGTTTCGTCTCCGGTGCCGTGCCAGGCCGTCTCGTGCTGCCCGGGCGTCACGAAGGCGACCCGGCGATACTGACCTTGCAATTCGATGCACAGGCCGCTTTCGCGGAGGATCCCAACCGGGCCGCGGTGCGTGAAGTCACCCTGGCCTTCGACGTGCCCCAGACGAGCGCTGCGGAATCGCCTTTCCTGGCCTGGCAAGCCAGTGCGCAGGCTTTGGCCTTGGGCATGGAGGCCGCCGTGATGGACGACGCGGGCCAGCCCCTGGGCCCGCAAGCCTTCGAGGCCATCGGCCGCGAGCTCGACCGCCTGTATGCGATGCTGGAGGCGCGCGGTTTGCCCGCCGGCTCACCAGCGGCGCGCCGGCTGTTCAGCTGAAGTCGCGCACCAGGCGCACGGGGTCACGCATCAGCACGAATTCTTCGGCCACGGTCGGATGCACGGCCACGGTGTGGTCGAACTGAGCTTTGGTCGCACCGCCGGTCAAGGCCACGGCCAGGCTTTGCACGATTTCTGGGGCATCGGCGCCGAGCATGTGGAGGCCCATGACCCGGTCGGATGCATCGTCGACCAGCAGTTTCATGTAGCAGCGCTCGGCACCTCCAAAGAAGGCATGGCGCATCGGCCGGAAGTCGGCCTCGTAGACCCGGTAGGGCCGGCGTCGTTGGCGCATCGCGTCTTCGGTCAGACCGATCGTGCCCACTGGCGGCAAGGTGAACACGGCCGTGGCCACCATGCTCAAATCGGGAAAGCGGTGCGTGGGGCCAAACAGCGCGTCGGCCAGCGCGCGCCCCTGGGCGATGGCCACGGGGGTGAGGTTGAGGCGGTCGGTCACATCGCCGATGGCATAGACCTCGGTGGCCGGGGTTTGCAGCCGTTCATCGACCGGGACCGCGCCGTTGGCGCGCAGCACGATGCCCAGCGTCTCCAGCCCCAATCCCGCCGTATTGGGCCGTCGGCCCGTTGCATTGAGCACGTAGCGCGCAGCCAGACGGCGACCATCGGCCAGCTCCACCACCCAGCGGCCTGGCTCGCCATGCACGGCCTTCACGCCTTGGCCTGCCAAGCGCTCGATGCCTGCCTGGTCCAAGGCGGTGGCCACGCGTTGCCGCAGGTCTTGGTCGAAGCCGCGCAGCGGCAAGTCCGCCCGATGCACCAGGCGCACCCGCACTCCCAGCCGGGCCAGGATGCTGGCGAACTCCAGCGCGATGTATCCGGCGCCGATCACGGTGGCATCGCTGGGAAGTTCATGCAGATCCAGCAGTTCATCCGACGTGGGGCAGGCGGCAATACCTGGGATGCTGTCGCGCACCGGGGTGGCCCCGGTGGCAATCAGCAGCCGGCGCGCGCGTAGCGTGCGGGGGCCTACCTGCACGGTGTGGGGGCCCACCACCTGGGCCTGTCCCTCGATGAGGGTCACGCCGGCGTGGGCGAGCCAGTGGCGGTACGCCCCTTCCAAGCGATCGATCTCGGCGGCTTTGCGAGCGGCCCAGCGGGCCATCTCGAAGCGGGGGGACGCCCCGGCCAGGTCCCAGCCGTACTCGGCCGCTTCGCGCAAAGCATCGCCATACTGGGCGGCATACATCAGCAGCTTTTTCGGAACGCAGCCGCGGATCACACAGGTGCCGCCCACGCGAGAGGCCTCCACGATGCCGACTTTGGCGCCATGCGCGGCGGCGCGACGCGAAGCTGCCACGCCGGCCGAGCCGGCACCCAAGGTGAGCAGATCGAAATCGAAGGATTCGGACATGGTGGAGGCTCCCCGGTGACGATGACCTCAGCTTAACGCCCCTGTGGTCAGCGTGTACGCCCTGCGGGACAATGCCGGGCCATGAGCCAGTCTTCTCTGTTCGACCCGGATGCGGCCTCCAAGACCGAGGCGGCGCAGCGTGCCGCATGGTTGCGAGAGCAACTGCATCACCATGCCCATCTGTATTACGTGCTCGATGCCCCCGAGATCCCCGATGCCGAGTACGACCGGATGTTCCAAGAACTCCAGGCCCTGGAGGCTGCGCATCCCGAGTTGCTGACACCCGACTCGCCGACGCAGCGGGTGCTGGGGCGGGCGCTCGAAGCCTTCGAGCCCGTGCGGCATGCCGTGCCCATGTTGTCCATCCGCACCGAGACCGACACCGAGCCCACCGGCGCGGCCAACTTCGATGCCCGTGTACGTCGTGAACTCAAGCTCACCGAGGCCGATCCTCCCCTCGAATACCAGGCCGAGCTGAAATTCGACGGCCTGGCCATCAGCTTGCGCTACGAGCATGGCGTGCTGGTGCGCGCCGCCACCCGGGGCGACGGCGAGGTCGGTGAAGACGTGACACAGAACATCCGCACGATCCGACAAATTCCTTTGCGACTGCGCGGCTCGCCCCCAGAGGTGTTGGAAGTGCGCGGCGAGGTCTATATGCGCCGGGACGACTTCGAGCGCCTCAATGCGCGCCAGCGTGAGCGCGGTGAGAAGACCTTCGTCAACCCGCGCAATGCCGCCGCAGGCGCCGTGCGTCAGCTCGATCCAGCGATTGCCGCGCAGCGGCCGCTGTGCTTTTTTGCCTATGGCTGGGGCGAGGTGCTGGGGTGGCCGCAGCAACCGGATACGCAGTCGGGGGTGCTCGATGCTTTCGTGGATTTTGGGCTGCCGGTGTGCGAGGAACGCAGCGTGGTGCACGGCGCGCAGGGCTTGATCGAGTTCCATCGACGCATCGCCCTCAAGCGCGACCAACTGCCGTTCGACATCGACGGCGTGGTCTACAAGGTGAACCGCCTGGATCTACAACGCCAGCTTGGTTACGTCACACGGGAGCCGCGCTGGGCCGTCGCGCACAAGTACCCCGCGCAGGAACAAATGACCACGGTGCTCGACATCGACATCCAAGTGGGACGCACTGGCAAGCTCACGCCGGTGGCCAAACTCGCACCGGTGTTCGTGGGCGGCGTCACCGTCACCAATGCCACGCTGCACAATGAAGACGAAACCCGCCGCAAGGATGTGCGCATCGGCGACACGGTGATCGTGCGACGGGCCGGCGACGTGATCCCCGAAGTCGTGGCCGTGGTCAAAGAGCGCCGGCCGCCCGATGTGGGCGAGGCGTTCGATCTGTACCGGCGGTTGGATGGTCGCTGCCCGGTGTGTGGCAGTGCGATCGTCCGCGAGCCGGGCGAGGTGGACTGGCGCTGCAGTGGCGGCTTGTACTGCGCAGCCCAACGCAAGCAAGCGCTGCTGCACTTTGCCCAGCGCCGGGCCATGGACATCGAGGGCCTGGGCGAAAAACTCGTCGATCAACTGGTCGACGGTGGCCTCATCCGTACCTTGCCGGATCTATACGCCTTGGACGTGGACCGGCTCGCCGCGCTGGAGCGCATGGGCGACAAAAGCGCACGCAACCTGGTGCAGGCACTGGAAAAATCCAAGCAGACCACGCTGCCGCGCTTTTTGTTCGCACTGGGCATCCGCCATGTCGGCGAGGCCACGGCCAAAGATCTGGCGCGCCACTTCGGCAGTCTGGAGCGCATCATGGAGGCGCGCGTGGAAGAGCTGCTGGAGGTCAACGACGTCGGCCCCGTGGTGGCTCAGAGCATACACACCTTCTTTCAGCAGCCGCACAATCGCGAGGTGGTCCAGCAGTTGCGTGATGCCGGGGTGCATTGGCCCGAAGTCCAAGGGGCTTCCAGCGAGGCTTGGCGCCCTCTGTTGGGCAAAACCTTGGTACTGACCGGCACTTTGCCCACGATGAGCCGAGACGAGGCCAAGGCGCTGATCGAAGCCGCAGGGGGCAAGGTGGCCGGCTCGGTGAGCAAGAAAACCCACTATGTGGTGGCCGGATCGGAAGCCGGCAGCAAGCTGGCCAAGGCCCAGGAGCTGGGCGTGCCGGTGCTGGACGAAGCAGGCCTGAAGGCCCTGCTGTCCCAAGGAGACGTGTGAGATGGCTGTGCGCGAGATTCTGAAGATGGGCGACCCTCGCTTGTTGCGGGTGGCACGCCCTGTGCGTGAGTTCGACACGGCGCAGTTGCATGCCTTGGTGCAGGATCTTTTCGACACCATGCGTGCGGCCCACGGCGCCGGTTTGGCCGCCCCCCAGATCGGGGTGGACCTGGCGGTGGTGATCTTCGGATTCACCCGCAATGACCGCTACCCCGAGGCGCCGCCAGTGCCCGAGACGGTGCTGATCAATCCGCACATCGAACCGCTGACCGATGAAGAAGAGGAGGGCTGGGAAGGATGCCTGTCCGTGCCCGGCCTGCGCGGTGTGGTGCCGCGCTTTGCCCGCATTCGCTATAGCGGTTTCGATGTGCAGGGGCGACGCATCGAGCGCGAGGCCGAGGGCTTCCACGCCCGGGTGGTGCAGCATGAATGCGATCACCTGATCGGCAAGCTCTACCCCATGCGAGTGCGCGACTTCACCCGCTTCGGCTTCACGTCGGTGCTGTTTCCCGGGCTGGATGCGACCACCGACGACTGACCCCGATCAGCCCACTGGCAGCGCCGATGGCGGCTTGATTTCTTCCAGGCAGATGGTGGAGCGCACATTGTCCACCCCAGGAACTTGCATCAAGCGGTCGGTGAGAAACTGCGACAGCGTGCGCAGATCGGGGGCCACCACTTTGAGCAAGTAATCGTGATCTCCCGAGACCGAGTGACACTCGATGACCTCGGGAAAATCTTGAAACACCTTTTCCAGCTCGCGCACGCGGGTGAACTGTTCGCGGTCGATGCTCAAGCCGACGAACGCCATCACCGTCAGCCCCAGCGCCTGGCGATCGACCTGCGCCGCATAGCCACGGATCACGCCACGTTCTTCGAGCGAGCGCACGCGGCGTAGACACTGCGGCGCCGACAAATGCACCCGCGAGGCCAAATCGACGTTGCTGATGCGGCCGTCGGTCTGTAGCACCTCCAGCACCCTTCGGTCGATGGCGTCCAGGTCGTGGGCAGGAGGGGCTGGCATGGTGTGCGCTGGCATATGAAATATTGTTGCGAGATTTTGTCATTTTCTACAACAAATGGAAATCAAATTTCCTCTTGCCACGCCTAGAGTGAGGCATATCGCCAATGATTCCGTGGAGACAGACATGTCCTTGCGTCAAGCCGACCTCACCGCCAGCCCGCGCGAACTCGAAGAGCGTTTCGGTGCACGCAACTACCACCCACTGCCGGTCACCCTGGTGCGTGGGCAGGGGGTCTACCTTTGGGATGACCGCGGGCGGCGTTATCTGGACATGATGTCGGCCTACTCGGCCGTCAGTTTCGGCCACAGCCATCCGGTGCTGGTGCAGGCGTTGACCGAGCAAGCCGCTCGGCTGGCCGTCACCTCCCGCGCTTTCCACACCGATCGCCTCGGCCCCTTCTTGGCCCGCTTGTGCCGCGACACGGGCATGGACCGTGCGTTGCCGATGAACACTGGCGCGGAGGCCGTCGAGACGGCGATCAAGGCCGCGCGCAAATGGGGCTACAAGGTCAAGGGCGTGCCTGAAGGACAGGCCCGTATCCTGGTGGCCGAGGGCAACTTTGCAGGACGCACGACCACGATCGTGGGCTTCTCCAGTGAACCGCAATACCGCGATGGCTTTGGCCCTTTCGCGCCGGGCTTCGCGTCGGTGCCGTATGGCGACATCGCGGCCCTGGAGCGGGCCATCACGCCCAACACCGTGGCCTTTCTGGTCGAACCCATCCAGGGCGAAGCCGGGATCATCGTGCCGCCGCCGGGCTATTTGCGCGCCGCGCGCGAACTGTGCACCCGGCATCGCGTGCTGTTGATCTGTGACGAAGTGCAAACCGGCCTGGGGCGCACCGGGCGTGTGTTGGCCTGTCAGCACGAGGGCGTGGTGCCCGATGGTCTGACACTGGGCAAGGCTCTAGGCGGTGGGTTGTTGCCCGTGTCGGCCTTCTGCGCGCGAGAAGAAGTGATGGGGGTGTTCCGCCCAGGCGACCATGGCAGCACCTTCGGCGGCAATCCGCTGGCCGCGACGGTGGGTCTGGCCGCGTTGGAGCTGCTCGAGCGCGAAGGGCTGTGCGAGCGCGCCGCGCATCTGGGCGAGCGCCTGATGCAAGGACTGCGGACGCTGCACCATCCGGCCATCCGCGAGGTGCGGGGCAAAGGGTTGCTGGTCGGCGTGGAAATCGACCGGGAATTCGCGCATGCCCGTCTCGTGTGTGAAGCCTTGATGCGCGAAGGCGTGCTGAGCAAGGACACGCACGACACCGTGGTGCGTTTTGCGCCGCCGCTGACGGTCACTGCGGCCCAACTGGACGAAGCCGTGGCCGCCTTCGGCCGCGCGCTGGCCGCCACGCAAGCCTTGCGGCTGCAGCCCGATCGCCAAGCCGCTTGAGGGCCCCGCGCCGCTCAATCGCCGAAATCATCCGAGGTCGTGCCTTCGGGCCCGGCTGGCGGCCGTCCCCGTCGCACCATGCGTTGGAAGAACAAGTTGTTGGGCACTTGCAGCTTGGTGCCCTGATCTTCCAGCAGCGTGGTGTAGACGACGTTGATGTCGATCACCACCCCCTTCAGACCGGGCTTGTCGCCGCTTTCCAGGACTTCGATGTGATCGTGCAGACGAAACAGCCGAGTGCTGAAGATCAGAATCGTGCAGAAAATGTTCGACAGCACGCTCCATGCGGCGAAGAACGCCACGGCGGCCACGGCCGCAAAGCCGGTGAAGGCCGACCACAGCACGCTGCCCGAGACCCCCAGTCGCTCCAGGATCAACAGGATGGCTGCGGCATAGACGAGGAAGCCCAGCACACGCCGCGCGCCCATGTGCACTTCGGCAGGCAACTGGTAGTGCGCACAGACCCGCTTGATGGCCAGACGCAGCGCGGCGCGCAGCAGGTAGGCGGCCAACAGGATCAGAAGCACCTGGGTGGCTGGAATGATGATATCCAGCCACTCCAGCATCCAGGCGGGCAGATGTGTCTTCAGCTCAGTCAGCCAGCGCATCGAGCAGATCCGATTCCATCGCGAGTTGCACCTTGGATTGCTGCAAGGCCGGTCCGTCGATCAGGAACGTGTCTTCGACCCGTTCGCCCAGCGTGGTGATCTTGGCCAGCTGCACATTGATGCGGTATTTGGCCAACACCCGGGCGATGGAATACAACAAACCCGAGCGGTCGCTGGCCGAGACCGTGAGCAACCAGCGCTGAGCACGCTCATCCGGACGCAACGACACGCGCGGCTGCACCGGAAACGACTTGACCCGCCGCGACAGACGCCCTCGGCTGGGTTCGGGCAGCGGTCCGTCGCGGCTGAGGGCTTGCAGCAACTGGCTTTCGACCAGCGAGATCAGGTCGCGGTGGTGCAGGTCGAGGTTGGTGGTGATGACCTGGAAGGTGTCCAACGCGTAGCCGGTGCGTGTGGTGTGGATGCGCGCATCCAGGATGTTGAAACCGGCGCTGTCGAAGTAGCCGCAAATGCGCGCAAACAAATCATCTTGGTCGGGGGCATACACGACCACTTGCAGTCCGTCACC
This sequence comes from Caldimonas taiwanensis NBRC 104434, assembly GCF_001592165.1. Taxonomy (NCBI): domain Bacteria; kingdom Pseudomonadati; phylum Pseudomonadota; class Betaproteobacteria; order Burkholderiales; family Sphaerotilaceae; genus Caldimonas; species Caldimonas taiwanensis. The sequence continues at coordinate 85,094 of NZ_BCWK01000004.1, read as the reverse complement.
AGCCGCCGAAGGCCGTGCCTTGACCACGGCGTAGCCGGCATCCACGTGGCGCCACAAGGCGCGGGCATGCCACGCGATGTCGGCCGCTTCATGCCGCGCGAAATAGCTCAGCTCCAGGGTCTGCCACAGCGGTTCTTGCACGCCGGGCAGCATCGAATACAGCGCCAGCATTTGCAGCGCTTCTTGCTTGCGTGTTTCGATCTCGGCGGCCAGATTGGGTTGCGCCCCGCCCAGGGCGCGCAAGGTGAGGCGATACAGGTCTTCGAGCAGCTTGCCTTTCCAGCCGTTCCACACCTTCGGGCTGGTGCCACGGATGTCGGCCACGGTCAGCAGGTACAGCGCAGTGAGGCGGCGTTCGGTCTGGACGAGCCGGGCAAATCCGGCCACCACCTCCGGGTCGCTGAGGTCCTCCTTCTGGGCGACACGCGACATCGTCAAGTGGTGCTGCACCAAGAATTCGATGAGGCGCGCATCCTCCTTCGGCACGCCATGATCGCGGCAGAAACGCCGCACCTCGATGGCCCCCAGGTCGGAGTGGTCCCCACCGCGGCCCTTGGCCACGTCGTGGAACAGGGCGGCCACATACAGCACATAAGGCCGGTCGAACTGCGAGGCCAGCTGGGAGCAAAACGGATACTCGTGCGCATGCTCGGGGATGAAGAATCGCCGCACGTTGCGCAACACCATCAGGATGTGCTGATCCACGGTGTAGACGTGGAACAGGTCGTGCTGCATACGACCGACGATGCGCCGAAACACCCAGAGGTAGCGCCCCAGCACCGACGTCTGGTTCATCAGACGCAGCACATGCGTCTGGCCCAGTGGCTGCTGCAGGATCTGCATGAACGTGGCGCGGTTGACCGGGTCGCGGCGGAATTCGGCATCCATCAGCCCACGGGCGTTGTACAGCGCGCGCAAGGTGCGCGCCGACAAGCCCTTGATGCCCGGGGTTTGCTGGTAGACCAGGAAGGTACGCAAAATGGCGTGGCGATCACGCTCATAGAGGTCGTCGCTGGCCACCTCGAGCAGGCCGTCGCGGTCCAGAAACTGCTCGTCGATGGCGCGCATGGGCGTGTGTTGCGAGCCCAGGATGCGCTCTTCGATGTTGAGCATCAGGATCAAATTGAGCTGAGCCACCGCCTTGGCTGCCCAGTAGTAGCGGTGCATCAACGCTTCGGAGGCGCGCCGGGCCTTGGTCGGCTGGTAGCCAAAGCTTTCGGCCACCGCGGTCTGCAAGTCGAAGACCAAGCGATCCTCGCGTCGCCCGGCCACCACGTGCAGCCGGGCGCGAATCAGACGCAGTAACGCCTCGTTGCGCTGCACTTGCTTGAGCTCGAAGGGGGTCATGAGCCCGCGGGCGGCCAGGGCCGACCAAGTCCGGCCCAGACCGGCGGCCTTGGCCACCCACATGATCACTTGCAGATCACGCAAGCCGCCGGGACTTTCCTTGCAGTTGGGCTCCAGAGAGTAGGGCGTGTCTTCGTACTTTTGATGGCGCTGCCGCATCTCCAGCGTCTTGGCGCGTAGGAAGGCGCGCGCATCGAGGCGTGCATCGAAGGCCTTGCGAAAGCGTTGGTACAGACGGCGCGAGCCGCACAGCAAGCGCGACTCGAGCAAGGCCGTCTGCACGGTCACGTCGCGCGCGGCCTCGTCCAGGCAGTCTTGGACGCTGCGCACGCTGGAGCCGATCTCCAGGCCAATGTCCCAGCAGGCCGTGATGAAGCCCTCGATGCCGGCCTTTCTGGCGGCGTCGTCCTGGAGGCCCGACTCCGTTTCGTCGGGCAACAGCACCAGCACGTCCACGTCGGAGTAGGGGTAGAGCTCGCCGCGCCCGTACCCCCCCACGGCGACCAAGGCCGCCCCAGCGGGGAGATCGGCCTGCTTCCACAGGCCGACCAAGGCCTGATCCACATGGCGGCAGAGATCGCGTACCAACCGAGTGGCCGCCGCGGCAGTGGGGCGAGCCTCCCGAAATGCCTGCAACAAGGCTTGCTTGCCTTGCCGGAACTGCGCGCGCAGCTGTGCCAGTCGGGCCGCACCATCCTGGACCGGCGTGGCCTGCGCCGCGGTGCTTCCAACGGCCATGCGGGCTCTCCGTCTCAGGTGGTCGTTCGGATGAAATCGGGCAGCGGCGGGTAGCCGGCCGACAGTGTGAGGATCTCGTAGCCGGTCTCCGTGACCGCCACCGTGTGCTCCCATTGGGCCGATAGCGAGCGATCGCGCGTCACGATGGTCCAGCCGTCGGGCATCTCGCGGATCTCGCGTCGCCCGGCGTTGACCATGGGCTCGATCGTGAAGACCATGCCCGGCACGAGTTCTTCCAGCGTACCGGGGCGGCCGTAATGCAGCACCTGGGGCTCTTCATGGAACTTGCGACCGATGCCATGGCCACAGAACTCGCGCACCACCGAATAGCCCGCGTTCTCGACGAAGGTTTGGATCGCATGGCCGATGTCGCCCAGCCGGGCCCCCGGTTTGACCTTGGCGATGCCACGCCACATGGCTTCATAAGTGATCTGGCACAGGCGCCGCGCGGCGATCGATCCCTCGCCCACGATGAACATGCGGCTGGTGTCGCCATGCCAGCCATCTTTGATGACGGTCACATCGATGTTGAGGATGTCCCCGTTCTTCAACGGCCGGTCGTTCGGAATGCCGTGACAGACCTGATGATTCACCGAGGTGCAGATCGCCGCCGGGAAGGGCGGATAGCCGGGGGGCTGATAGCCCACCGTCGCCGAAGTCGCTCCCTGGACGTTCTCGATGTAGTCCAGCGCGAGTTTGTCCAGATGGGCCGTGGTGACGCCGGGCTTGACATACGGCGTGAGGTAGTCCAACACCTCCGAGGCCAGGCGGCCGGCCACACGCATGCCTTCGAGATCTTCGGGCGTCTTGATGGTGATGCTCATGCCTGGATTATCTCAGGCCACGGCTGTGAACCCATCACCCCGGTAAAATCCCGCTTTTACGTCCGGTTTCCTTTGCCGAATGCCAGGCCGGGCGGCCGCTCCACTGCGCACGAGTTCCCCACGTGATTGCTTCAGCCAAACACCTCCTGCACTTCGAGGGCGGCAATGCCCTGTCTGCCTTTCGGGCCCAAGCGCTGCTGCCGCGCCTGCAGGCCATCGCTCCACAAATCGTGGGCTTGAGCGCCCGCCATGTGCACTGGGTATGGTGTGACGGCCCGTTGACGCCGCAGGCGCAACACAAGCTGGCGGCCTTGCTCGATTACGGCGAGCCCTACACCGCCGCCGACGATGGTGCGCTCGTGGTGGTGATGCCCCGCTTGGGCACGGTGTCGCCCTGGGCTTCCAAAGCCACGGACATCGCCCACAACTGTGGCCTGGCGGTCAAGCGCATCGAGCGCGTGACGGAGTATCGCCTGCAGCTCAAAGGCGGGCTGTTGCGGGGGGCAAAGCCGCTGGAGGCCGCCACCTTGCAGGCCTTGGCCGCCGAACTGCACGACCGCATGACCGAAAGCGTGGCCTTCGAGCGCGAGGCCTGCGTCCATCTGTTCGACCCACAGCCTGGCAAGCCCATGGAGTGTGTGGATGTGCTGGGCCAGGGACGCGCCGCGCTGGAAGCCGCCAACCGGGATTTCGGCCTGGCCTTGTCGGACGACGAGATCGACTACCTGGTCGATGCCTTCGGCCGTCTGCAGCGCAACCCGAGCGACGTCGAGCTGATGATGTTCGCCCAGGCCAACAGCGAGCACTGCCGCCACAAGATCTTCAATGCGAACTTCACGATCGACGGCGAGCCCCAGGAGCGCTCGATGTTCGCGATGATTCGCAACACCCACCAGCGCGCGCCTCAGCACACCGTGGTGGCCTATGCCGACAATGCCGCCGTGATGGAAGGCGGCCCGGTGCGGGCTTGGCGGCCGCAGGGCTATACCAATGCCCCGCGCTATGCTGCCCACGACGAAGTGGCCCATGTGCTGATGAAGGTGGAAACGCACAACCATCCCACGGCCATTTCGCCGTTTCCGGGCGCCGCTACCGGCGCCGGCGGAGAAATCCGCGACGAAGGGGCCACTGGCCGAGGGGCCCAGCCCAAGGCAGGGCTGACGGGATTTTCCGTGTCCAATTTGCACTTGCCCGGCACGGACGAGCCCTGGGAACGCGAGCCCTACGGCAAGCCGGCCCACATCGCCAGCGCCCTACAGATCATGATCGACGGTCCGCTGGGCGGTGCGGCCTTCAACAACGAGTTCGGGCGGCCCAACCTGGGGGGCTACTTCCGCGTCTATGAGCAAGAGGTCGATGGCGTGCGCCGCGGCTATCACAAACCCATCATGATCGCCGGGGGGCTCGGACGCATCCGGGAAGGTCTGACGCACAAACTGCCGTTTGGCGAAGGCACGCTGCTGATCCAGCTGGGCGGCCCGGGCATGCGGATCGGCATGGGCGGGGGAGCGGCCAGCTCGATGGCCGCCGGAGTGAATGCGGCCGAACTCGACTTCGACTCGGTGCAGCGTGGCAACCCCGAGATCCAACGCCGCGCGCAGGAGGTCATCAACCACTGCCTCGGTCTGGGCGAGAAGAACCCCATCCTGGCCATCCACGACGTGGGCGCCGGCGGGCTGTCCAACGCGTTTCCCGAACTGGTGGACGGTGCCGGCTTGGGGGCCACCTTCGATCTGCGCAAGGTGCCACTGGAGGAAAGCGGTCTGGCTCCGAAGGAAATCTGGTGCAACGAGAGCCAGGAGCGCTATGTCTTGGCGGTGGATCCGGCGGGCCTGCCCTTGTTCGAGGCGATGTGCGCGCGCGAGCGCTGCCCGTTTGCCGTCGTGGGCGTGGCCACCGGTGACAAAACCTTGGTGCTCGAGGACGGACCTGGCGGTCAACGGGCCATCGACATGCCCATGGAGGTGCTGCTGGGAAAGCCGCCACGCATGCATCGTGACGTGCAGCGCGTGGTGCGGCGCTCGTCCCCCCTGGATCTCACCGGTGTGAGCCTGCGGCAAGCGGCTTTCGACGTGCTGCGCCATCCCACCGTGGCCAGCAAGCGCTTCCTGATCACCATCGGCGACCGCACGGTCGGGGGGCTCAGCCATCGCGACCAAATGGTGGGCCCCTGGCAGGTGCCAGTGGCCGACTGCGCGGTCACCTTGGCCGACTACACGGGTTTTCGCGGCGAGGCCATGAGCATGGGTGAGCGCACCCCGCTGGCCGCGGTGGATGCTCCCGCCTCGGGCCGCATGGCCGTGGCCGAGGCGATCACCAACCTGTTGGCCGCCCCGATCGAGTTGGCGCGAGTCAAGCTGTCATGCAATTGGATGGCTGCTTGTGGCGAACCTGGCGAAGACGCCGCTTTGTACGACACCGTCAAGGCCGTGGGCATGGAGCTGTGCCCGGCCCTGGGGATCAGCGTGCCGGTGGGCAAGGATTCGCTGTCGATGCGCACACGCTGGCGCGACGGCGAGGTGGACAAACAAGTCACCGCACCGGTGTCACTGATCGTGTCGGCCTTCGTCACGCTCGATGACGTGCGCGGCACCCTCACGCCCCAGTTGAAAGACGGCGACACGACCTTGCTGCTGGTCGATCTGGGGCAAGGCCGCCAGCGGCTGGGCGGCTCCATCCTCGCGCAGACCTTGGGGGCGTTCGGTGGCGAGGTGCCCGACTTGAACGATCCGGCCCTGCTCAAATCCTTGGTGGCGGCCGTCAACGAGCTGCGCGCCCTGGGTTGGCTGCTGGCTTACCATGACCGCAGCGACGGGGGGCTGTGGGCCACCGTGTGCGAAATGGCGTTCGCCGGCCGCCGCGGGGTGAGCCTGAACGTGGATCTGTTGGTGACCGAAAGCGACGGCATCGCCGACAGCCGGGCCGAGTATGGCGATTCCAAGAATTGGACCCAGCAGGTCAGCGAACGCCGCAACGAGCTGACGCTGCGCGCGCTTTTCAACGAAGAACTCGGCGTGGTGCTGCAGGTGCCCACCGCACGGCGCGACGATGCCATGGCCGTGTTGCGTCGCCATGGCCTGTCACGCCACAGCCATGTCATCGGCAAGCCCAATGACCGCGGCACCGTGGAGGTCTGGCGCGATGCCAAGGCCGTGTTTTCCGCCGGGCTGCGAGAGCTGCACCAAGTGTGGGACGAGGTGAGCTGGCGCATCGCGATGTTGCGCGACAACCCGGCTTGCGCGCAGGCCGAGCACGATGCAGTGGGCGATCCGGCCGATGCCGGGCTGCAGGTCAAGCCGAGCTTCGATCCGTCCGAGGACGTGGCCGCCCCCTTCCTGAACCTCACGCGGCCCAAAGTGGCCATCTTGCGCGAGCAGGGTGTCAACTCGCATGTCGAGATGAGCTATGCCATGGACCAGGCGGGCTTCGACACCTACGACGTGCACATGAGCGATTTGCAAGCCGGCCGCGCTCGACTGGACCAGTTCCAGGGGCTGGTGGCCTGCGGCGGCTTCAGCTATGGCGACACCCTGGGCGCCGGCGAGGGCTGGGCCCGCTCGATTCTCTTCAACCCGCAGCTGGCCGAGCAGTTCGCAGCCTTCTTCCAACGATCCGACAGTTTTGCTTTGGGCGTGTGCAACGGCTGCCAAATGATGGCGGCTCTGTCGTCGATCATCCCAGGCACGGCGGCCTGGCCACGCTTCACGCGCAATCGTAGCGAGCAGTTCGAGGCGCGTCTGAGCCAAGTCGAGGTGCTGGACAGCCCGTCGATTTTCTTTACCGGCATGGCCGGCAGCCTCTTGCCCATCGCCGTGGCCCACGGGGAAGGCTTTGCCGATTTCTCCCGCCGCGGCGACGCCAAGGCCGTGCACGTCGCGATGCGTTTCGTCGACAGCCAGGGCCGACCCACGGAGGCTTATCCGGCCAATCCCAATGGGAGCCCCGGCGGGTTGACCGCGGTGACCACCGCCGACGGGCGCTTTACCGTGATGATGCCGCACCCGGAGCGGGTGTTCCGCAACATCCAGATGAGCTGGACCTCGGGCGACCCGGCGGCGTTCAGCCCCTGGATGCGCATGTTCCGCAACGCACGTCGATGGGTGGGCTGAGGTTCGAGCGACTGGATGTCCTGCGGGCCGTGGCCATCCTCTGGATGGCGGCCTATCACTTTTGCTACGACCTCAACCTCTTCGGCTTCATTCACGAGAATTTTTACAAGGACCCGTTTTGGACCACCCAGCGCACGGCCATCGTGTCGCTGTTCCTGTTCTGCGCCGGTGTGGGGCAGGCCGTGGCCTGCCGGCAAGGGCAGGGCTGGCCGCGCTTTTGGCGACGTTGGGCTCAAGTGGCCGGCTGTGCCGTGCTGGTGAGCATCGGTTCGTACCTGATGTTCCCCCGTAGTTTCATCTACTTCGGTGTGTTGCACGGCATTGCGGTGATGCTCGTCATCGTCCGCTGCACAGCAGGCTGGGGACGATGGCTGTGGCTGCTGGGCGGGGTGGCCATCGTGTTGCCGCAGCTCGTGCAGCACCCGTTTTTCGATGCACGATGGATGAATTGGGTGGGCCTCGTCACCCGCAAGCCGATCACCGAAGACTATGTCCCCGTGCTGCCTTGGCTGGGCGTGATGTGGTGGGGGATGGCGATGGGGCAATGGGTGCTTGCGCATCGGCCCGCTTGGCTGGCCGGCAGCACACCGCAGGCCCTGAAGCCTTTGGCCTGGCTCGGACGGTGGAGCCTGAGCTTTTACATGCTGCACCAGCCGCTGTTCATCGGTGCGCTGGCGGCCGTCGCGTGGCTGTGGCGCTGAGCCAAGGAAACAGGGCGCCCTGTCAGGCGCCCTGTGTGCCGCTGTGACGCTGGCTCACTGCTCGAACTTGTAGTCCGTGCGGGCGGCCTTGCGCAGACTGTCGCGGAACTCGATCATTTTTTGCTGCTGCAAGCGCTGCTGGATCTGCGGCTTGACCTCCTCCAGCGGTGGGAACTGGACGTCTCGCACATCCTCCAGCTTGATGACGTGGTAGCCGAACTGCGACTTCACTGGCGCGTCGGTGACTTGGCCCTTGCTCAGCTTGACCATGGCTTGCGAGAACTCGGGCACATAGACGTTGGCCTCGGCCCAGTCGAGATCACCGCCGTTGACCGCCGAACCGGTATCTTTGGAATTCTTCTTGGCCAAGTCCTCGAAGCTTGCGCCCCCTTTGATCTGGGCGATCAGCCGTTTGGCGTCTTCTTCCTTGTCCACCAGGATATGCCGAGCACGGTATTCCTTTTCCTGGCCGGCTTGCGCTTTGAACTTGTCGTACTCGGCCTTGATTTCCGCATCCGTGACCGGGTTTTTCTTCTCGAAGTCTTGGAACAGCGCTTGGATCAACACGTTCTGGCGCACCAGCTCCATTTGGCGACGGTACTCGGGCGTGGCGGCCAAACCGCGGCGTTCGGCTTCTTGCGTGAAGATCTCATTGAGCACGACTTGGTCGCTGACCAGGCGTTCGAAGTTCGGGGGCAGGGTGCGGCCCGACGCATCGGCCTGGCGCTTGATTTGCTCGAGCAGCGCATCGACACGCGCCTTCGGTACGGCCTTGCCGTTGACGATGGCCACGTTTTGGGCCGTCGCCTCGGCCGGCAGCAGCGCCGCGCCCAGAGCCAGGCTCAGCACACCGATGGCGAAAACAGACTTCTTCATGCAGGAAACCTCGTGTTGGGAAGAAATGGGCGGACCACAGCCAAGTTCAGCACGTGGCCCAAACGGCATCATCACCGTCGGGAACCGACCTTAGACCTCGCCAGGGGCATGGGTTTGAAGCGCCAATGCGTGTATGCCCTGAGGGATCAACGGGGCGAGGGCATCATACACGAGGCGATGCCGAGCCACACGTGACAAACCGTGAAATCGCGCGCTCACGATGCGCACGCTGAAATGCCGGCCTTGGCTGGCGCCGGCATGACCCGCATGGAGATGGCTGTCATCTTGGACCGACAGGCTCAGCGGCTCCAGGGTTTCGCGCAGGCGATTCTCGATGTGTTGGGCACTGACAGGCATCTCAAGAGGCTTCTTCGTTTTTGAGGTGGCGGCTGAGGTAGATCGCTTGCACGATCAAAAACAACAGCATCAGACCCAGCGCGCCAAACACCTTGAAATTCACCCAGACCGACGTGGGAAAACTATAGGCCACGTACACGTTGAGCAAGCCCATGAGGCCGAAGAAGGCAATCCAGGCGAAGTTCAAGCGCTGCCACACCGAGGCGGGCAGTTCGATCTGGCCACCCATGAGCGCACGCAATAAATTGTGACGAAAGAGAGTGTGGCTGACCCACAAGCTGGCCCCCATGAACCAATAGAGCACGCTGGGTTTCCACTTGATGAAGGTGTCGTTGTGGAACCACAAGGTGGCCCCACCCAATACCAACACAAGCACCAGGCTGACCCACAGCATCGCATCGACACGCCGCCCTTGCGCCAGCATGAGGCCGATCTGCAGCGCCGAGGTCGCCATGACGACGGCCGTGGCCAGCAACACGGGGGCGGTTTGCGCCTCCACCGCCGTTCCCGCGCCCAGCGAGCCGAACCAGGCCGTGGCCAGGTCGACAGCCCGCTCGGGCTGCGATTGCGCCAGCTTGTAGCTGCCGAAAAACAGAATGAGCGGCAAAAAGTCGAGCAACAGTTTCATGGGGCGGTCGCCACCGAGGGCTCAGCCTCGACGAGGCAGAAAATCCAAGGCGGCGGAGTTGATGCAGTAGCGCTCGCCCGTCGGGGGTGGGCCGTCGTCGAACACATGGCCCAGATGGGCGCCGCAGCGCCGGCAGCGCACCTCCACACGCACCATGCCGTGGCTGTAGTCCATCACCCGCTCGATGCGTCCATCCTCGATGGCCTGGTAGTAGCTCGGCCAGCCGCAGCCGGCATCGAACTTGGTGCTGGAATCGAACAGCTCGGCTTGACAACAGATGCAGCGATACACGCCGTCGGCATCGTGCCGCCAATAGCGGCCAGTAAACGGCGGCTCGGTAGCGGCATGGCGGGTCACGCGGTAGGCCAGAGGGTCGAGCTGGGCCCGCCACTGCTCATCGGACTTGTGGATTTCGTAGTCGCTCATGATGAACAAGACACCTCGATGCTTTGCGCCCATTCGGGAGGCAAGGCCGCATATGCCTCATGCTCGGGCTGCTCGTCATAGGGACGCTGCAGCACGCGCAACAGGCGCCGCACCTCGTCATCGTCTCCGGCCTGGGCCTTGCGAATGGCGATCTCGGCCAGATGATTGCGCAAAATGTACTTCGGATTGACCCGGTCCATCGCAGCACGCCGCTCAGCGTCATGGCTGGATTCACGCAACAGCCGCTGCCGGTAGCGGCTGGCCCAGGCCTCGAAGGCCTGGCGGTCGGTGAAGAGTTCGCGCACCGGCCCGGCCCCGTCCGTGGCGTCCACTGAAAACCGTCCCAGCCGGCGCCAGGCCAGGGTATGGTCCACCCGGTCGCGGGCCAGCAGGCTCAGCCAGTCGTCGATGAGCTCGGCATCGCCTTCTTCCTGTGAGCGCAGACCGAGCTTGGCGCGCATCAGCCGCATCCAGGCCTGCGGATACACACTGCGAAAAGTCTCCAAGGCCGCCAGGGCCAGATCGGTGTCTTCGATCAGCGGCATCAAGGCTTGCGCCAGCGCATGCAGATTCCATAGCGCGATTTGCGGCTGACGGTGATAGCTATAGCGGCCTTGGGTGTCCGAATGATTGCAAATGTGGGCGGGGTCGTAGGCATCCAGGAAGCCGAAGGGGCCGTAATCGATCGTCAGGCCCAGGATCGACATGTTGTCCGTGTTGAGCACGCCGTGACAAAAGCCCACCGCCTGCCACTGGGCCACCAGCTCGGCCGTGCGGCGTACCACCGTCTCGAGCAAGGCGGCATAGGGGTGCGGCTGGTCTCGGCATTCGGGCAGGTGGTGGTCGATCACGAAATCGGCCAGGCGGCGCAGCGCCTGAGGCTGGCCGTGATGACAGAAGTGCTCGAAATGGCCAAATCGTACGAAGCTCGGAGCCAAGCGGGTGACGATCGCTGCGGTCTCCACGGTTTCGCGCAGCACGGGCAGCGGTGAGGCCACCAGGCACAGCGCCCGCGTGGTGGGCAGCCCCAGCGCGTGCATGGCTTCTGAACACAAAAACTCTCGTATCGACGAGCGCAACACCGCGCGGCCATCACCCATGCGAGAGTAGGGGGTTTTGCCGCTGCCTTTGAGCTGGACTTCCATGCTGCCATGGGGTGTGAGCAGCTCGCCCAGCCACACGGCGCGCCCATCGCCGAGCTGGCCGGCCCACACGCCGAATTGATGGCCGCTATAGACCGTGGCCAAGGCGTCCATGCCGGGCCACAGCGCATGGCCGCTGAAGACGGCCAGCGCCTCGGCGTTGGCCCACCAGTCCGTCGGCCAGCCCAAAGCCTGCGCTGCGGCGTCGCTGGTGGCCACCCAACGAGGCTCGGGCAGCCCTTGGGGCCGCACACGGGTGTAAAAGACCTCGTCCAAGGTGGCGTAGCGGTTGATCCAGCGCAGGCCGGCGGGCAGGCTCGACTCATGAGGAACGTCCATGCCGGCAGTGTAGCCAGCCGCTCAAGGCGGGGTTGGCCCCAGGGCCATACGCCGCTGTCGTGATGGCGACGGTTTCTCAGGGAAAACCGCAGGCACCGCAGTGCAGCACGATTCCTATCATCGAAATCGAACGACCGTTTCAACCTGGTTGCACGACCACCACCGAGCAAGGAGTTTCCGATGTCGCGCCTGATGGGCCAGATGATGCAGATGCCCTTGATGATCTCGTCGCTGTTGACGCATGCCGCGCGTCACAGCGCCGACACCGAGATCGTCTCCAAGCGGGTGGAAGGAGACATACACCGCTACACCTACCGCGATGCAGAACTGCGCGCGCGCAAGCTGGCTCAGGCCCTGGCGCGGCTGGGCTGCGAGATGGGCGACCGCATCGGCACACTCGCCTGGAATGGGTACCGTCACTTCGAGATCTATTACGGCACGTCCGGCTCCGGGCTGGTGTGTCACACCATCAATCCCAGGCTCTTTCCCGAGCAGATCGCTTGGATCATCAATGATGCGGAAGACCGCGTCCTGTGTTTCGACCTGAACTTCCTGCCACTGGTCGAGAAGCTGGCGCCGACGCTGCGGACGGTCCAGCATTTCGTGCTGATGACCGATCGCGCGCACATGCCGGCGCAGACGAGCCTGTCAGGGCTGCTGTGTTACGAAGAGCTGGTCGAAGCCGAAGATGGTCAATACACCTGGCCGCAGTTCGATGAGAACACGGCCTCGAGCATCTGTTACACGTCCGGCACGACCGGCCATCCCAAAGGGGCGGTCTACAGCCACCGCTCCACCGTGCTGCATGCGTATGCCTCGGCCTTGCCCGATGCCATGGGCTGCTCGGCCCAAGACGTGATCTTGCCGGTGGTGCCGATGTTCCATGTCAACGCCTGGGGCTTGCCGTATTCGGCGGCGCTCGTGGGCGCCAAGCTCGTCCTGCCGGGGCCGCATTTGGACGGCAAATCGCTGTACGAATTGTTCGAGACCGAAAAAGTCACCTTCAGCGCCGGTGTGCCCACGGTCTGGCTGGGGTTGATCACCCATGCCAAGCAACACAATCTGAAGTTCAGCACGTTCAAACGCACCGTGATCGGCGGTTCGGCCTGCCCGCCGTCGATGCTGCGCACGCTCGAAGACGACTTTGGCGTCAACGTCATCCATGCCTGGGGCATGACGGAATTGTCTCCGCTGGGCACCTTGTCCAAGCTCAAGGCCAAGCATTTGGATTTGCCGCTCGAAGCCCAGCGACGCATCCTGGAAAAGCAGGGCAAGGTGATTTATGGGATCGACATGCAGATCATCGGAGACGACGGTCAACCGCTGCCCTGGGACGGCAAGTCCTCGGGCAATCTGGTGGTGCGAGGCCCCTGGGTCATTCAAAGCTATTTCCGCCGCGATGAATCCCCCTTGCAAGATGGTTGGTTTCCCACCGGCGACGTGGCCACGATCGACCCTGATGGCTACATGCAAATCACCGACCGATCCAAGGACGTGATCAAGTCCGGCGGGGAATGGATCAGCTCGATCGAGTTGGAAAACATCGCCATGGCCCACCCCGCGGTTCATGAAGCCGCCGCCATTGCTTGCAAGCATCCGAAATGGGATGAACGCCCGCTGCTGGTGGTGGTTCGCAAGCCCGGAGCCTCGCTCACGCGCGAGGAGATGCTGGCCTTTTACGAAGGCAAGATCGCCAAATGGCAGATCCCGGATGACGTGGTGTTCGTCGATGAAATCCCACACACGGCCACCGGCAAGATCCAAAAGCTCAAGCTGCGTGAGCAGTTTGCCAACCATGTCTTGCCGACTTGATCCATGCCCCGAAAGGCGTCGTCTGTCGCCAGTGAGACAGTCGCTACGGGCATTCCCTGTACGAGTCTGAAACGAAGTTCTGTAGCCTCATGCTCATTCGCTGCCCAACAGCTCGAGGAGACCGTCGATGATCAACCGCCGCACCCATCTGAAACTCTCGATTCTGGCCGCGGCCGCGCTGTGCTGCGGGTCGGCCTTCGCCCAAAAGGGTGAGACCGTGAGAATCGCCTGGATCGATCCGCTGTCGGGCCTCATGGCCACAGTGGGTCAAAACCAGCTCAAGAGCTTCCAGTTCATGGCCGAGTATTTCAACCGCGGCAACCCGGTCGGTGTGAAGTTCGAGGTCATCGGCATCGACAACAAGCTCAGCCCACAGGAAAGCCTCAACGCACTCAAATCGGCCATCGACCAGGGTATCCGCTACATCGTGCAGGGCAACGGATCGGGCGCTGCCTTGGCCTTGTCCGATGCGGTCACCAAGCACAACGAGCGCAACCCGGGCAAGGAAGTCGTTTTCCTGAACTACGCGGCGGTCGACCCCGATCTGACCAATAGCAAATGCAGTTACTGGCACTTCCGCCTCGACGCTGACACGTCGATGAAGATGGAAGCCCTGACCACCTTCATGAAAGATCAGCCGGACATCAAGAATGTCTATCTGATCAACCAGAACTACGCGCATGGCCACCAAGTGGCGCGTTATGCCAAGGAAAATCTGGCCCGCAAGCGTCCGGACATCAAGATCGTCGGTGAAGACCTGCACCCGCTGGCTCAGGTGCGTGATTTCGCGCCCTACATTGCCAAGATCAAGGCCTCGGGGGCCGATTCCGTGATCACGGGCAACTGGGGCTCTGACCTGACCTTGTTGATCAAGGCGGCCAACGATGCCGGTCTGAATGCCAAGTTCTTCGTCTACTACGGTGGCGTCAGTGGCACGCCCACGGCCATGGGGGCCGCAGGCGAAGGCCGCGTCTACCAAGTGTCCTACAACCACTACAACATGGGGGGTGAAGTCGCCAAGATCCAAGAAGAATTCCGCAAGCGCTTCAACGACGACTGGTACACCGGCGCCACCTACCATGCCTTTGCGTTGCTCAGCAATGCGATGGCCAAGGCCAAATCGACCGATCCGGTCAAGGTGGCCGCTGCGATGAGCGGGTTGAAGTTCAAGAGCTTCAACGGCGAAGTCGAGATGCGGCGAGCCGACCATCAGCTCCAGCAGGGGCTGTACATCTCGCGTTGGCAGAAAGCCGATGCGAAGCACCCCTACAGCCCGGAAAACACCGGCTACACCTTCGTGCCGGTCAAGTACTTCGAACCCTATGTGTCCAGCACGCCCACGTCTTGCCAAATGAAGCGACCGTCCTGATCCGCCTCGAGGGCAGTCTCGTACTCCCGGGCCCGATGGCATCTTCCTGTCGGGCCCTTTTCTTTGATCATCGCGCCCCTGGGCGCTGACCATCGATGGACCTGCAGTTCCTCACGATCTCGATGCTGAACGGACTGAGCTATGGGCTCTTGCTGTTCATGCTCAGTTCGGGCCTGACGCTGATCTTCAGCATGATGGGCGTGCTCAACTTCGCCCATGCCAGCTTTTACATGCTGGGCGCCTACTTCGCCTACACGACCATGCAACTCGTGGGCTACTGGCCAGCCCTGGTGGTGGCTCCCGTGTTGGTGGGGGTGCTGGGCGCTTTGTTCGAAAGGTACTGCCTCAGGCGCGTGCACAAATTTGGCCATGTTCCAGAACTGCTGATCACTTTCGGGTTGAGTTATGTGATCCTCGAACTGGTGCAACTCGTGTGGGGGCGTTCGGCCGTGGACTACCGCGTGCCTGAGGCGCTGCAAGGGCCGTTGTTCACCATCGTGGGTTCCACGGCCGGTGCTTTGGACGTGGTCTGGGGTCTGGCCCCGCCTGAGATGTGTCGTGCGGTCGAGGAAGGCGTGCGCATCGTGTGCACCCAGTTCCCGAAATATCGGGGTTTCATGATGCTGGTGGCGGTGCTGATGCTGCTGGCGTTGTGGCTGCTGCTGACTCGGACCCGGGTGGGGCTGGTGATCCAGGCCGCACTGACGCATCCCGAGATGGTCGAAGCCCTCGGACACAACGTGCCCAGGGTGTTCATGCTCGTCTTCGGAGGGGGAGCGGCCTTGGCCGGGCTGGCCGGGGTGATCGGTGGCAATGCCTTCGTCACCGAGCCCGGCATGGCCTTCACCGTGGGGGCCATCATCTTCGTGGTCGTGGTGGTGGGGGGCATGGGGTCGCTGGCCGGCGCCTTCTTGGCCTCGCTGCTGATCGGCATCATTCAGACCTTCGCCGTGGCCATCGATTACTCCTTCATCAACTTCTTCGCAAAGTTTGGCTGGACCATCACCCCCGAGACCTTCGGCTATGCGGTGTTCAAACTGACGGTCTCGCAGGTGGCGCCGATCCTGCCGTATCTGCTGCTCGTGTTGATTCTGATCTTCCGTCCCAAGGGTCTCCTGGGCACCCGGGAGGGCTGACTCCATGCCAACGCAAACCCTCAACGCCCCGGGCGCAAGCATGGCCTTGGCCGACCGTCCGGTGTATCACTTCAAGCCCTACAACGTCGGCCGTTGGATCATCTGGACGCTGTATGCCCTGGTATTGCTGGTCAGTCCGCTGATCTTCACCAGCGGCCTGTCGATGACCATGCTCTCGCAAATGGGCATCGCCATCATCGCCTGTCTGGCCTACAACATGCTGCTGGGCCAAGGCGGCATGCTCAGCTTCGGACACGCGGTGTACTCCGGCCTGGGCTCCTTCTTGACCATCCACACGCTCAACATGATTTCCGCGGGCACGCTGGCTGGCTTTCCGGTCAGTCTGCTGCCTCTGGTCGGCGGGCTGTCGGGCTTGTTCTTCGCTGCACTCTTGGGTTGGGTCACCACGAAGAAGTCCGGCACGCCCTTTGCGATGATCACGCTGGGCGTCGGTGAGCTCGTGTGGTCCATGTCGCTGATGTTTCCCGAGTTCTTCGGGGGCGAAGGTGGCATCAGCGGCAACCGCGTCACGGGCGCCCAGCCGTTTGGCATCACCTTCGGGCCGCAGGTGCAGTTGTACTATCTGATCGCCGTCTACACCTTCGTGTGCACGGCTGCCATGTACGCCTTCACGCGCACGCCGTTGGGTCGCATGCTCAATGCGGTGCGCGACAACCCCGAGCGGGTGGAGTTCATCGGCTACAACACGCAGGTGGTGCGTTACCTGGCCTTCTGTGCATCAGGCTTTTTCGCTGGCATCGCCGGAGGCTTGGGGGCGCTGAACTTCGAGATCGTCACCGCCGAGGTGGTGGGCGCGGCACGATCGGGCGCGTATCTGTTGTTCGTGTTCCTGGGCGGCGCCACCTTCTTCTTCGGGCCGATCATCGGCGCGATCCTGATGGTGGTGGCTTTCGTGCTGCTGTCGGAGATGACCGCTGCCTGGTTGCTCTATCTGGGGTTGATTTTCCTGTTCATGGTGATGTATGCCCCCGGAGGGATTGCCAGTCTCATCATGATGAATTTGCGCGTGGCCGCCTTCGGCAAGCTGCGACGCCTGTGGACGGCCTACTTGGCCTTGGGCGGCACGGCAGCCGTTGCCATCACGGGGGCGGCTGCCATGATCGAAATGGTCTACCACATGCAGCTCAACGTGGCGCTGGGCCCTGAGCTGAAGTTCATGGGCGCAACGCTCAACGCGCACAGCTTCGACAGTTGGTTTGGCGCGGTCTTCGTGCTGGTGACTGGCGTTTCCTTGTTCGAGCTGGCGCGTCGGGCCTTCGTCCGACAGTGGAACCAGATCCAGGAGGAAATCGAGTTGGAAATCCGTCGTCGGGAGGCCCTATGAGCTTCGCGGTCGAACTCAGGGACGTGCGCAAGAGCTTTGGCAAAACCGAGATCATCCGTGGTGCCAGCCTGCAAGTCAAAGCAGGCGAGCGTGTGGCCATCATCGGACCGAACGGGGCGGGCAAGTCCACACTGTTCAATCTCATCAGTGGGCGTTTCGCCCCGACCAGTGGCGAGATCTTGCTCAATGGCGAACGTGTCGATGGGCTCAAGCCCTACGAGATCAATCGGCGAGGGCTATCGCGCAGTTTCCAGGTGTCCAACCTGTTCCATCGTCTGACGGTGTTCGAGAACGTGCGCTGTGCGGTGCTGTGGTCTTTGGGGTATCGGTATGCGTTCTGGAAGTTTCTGGCTGACCTGGACGATGCCAACGAGCGCACCGAAGAAGTGCTCGAAATGATCAAGCTCGATCGCAAACGCGACACACAAGTGATGAATCTCACCTATGCCGAGCAACGAGCCTTGGAGATCGGCTTGACGATCGCTGGCGGCAGCAATGTCATTTTGCTGGACGAGCCCACCGCGGGCATGAGCAAGTCCGAAACCAAGCGCTTCGTTCAGCTGATTCGCGAGGTGACCGAGGGCAAGACCTTGCTGACGGTGGAGCACGACATGGGCGTGGTTTTCGGCTTGGCCGACAAGATCGCGGTGTTGGTCTATGGCGAGGTCATCGCCTATGACGAGCCGGATGCGGTGCGTGCCAACCAGCGCGTCCAGGAAGCCTATTTGGGGTCGGTGCTGGCCGAGCAGCAGGCCGCCGCCGCCACTGCAGGAGCCTGAAGTCATGCTGCACATCGAGAATCTGCATGCCTTCTATGGCAAAAGCCATGTGCTGCACGGGGTGCACATGGAGGTCAAGCCCGGCGAAATCGTGAGCCTGCTCGGCCGCAACGGCTCGGGACGTTCCACCACCGTCAAGACGGTGATGGGCCTGGTCGATGGGCAGGGGTCCATCAAGTGGAAAGGCGAAGAGATCCTCGGCCTTCATGCCTTCGACATCGCTCACCGTGGCATTGGCTACGTGCCCGAGAACCGCGACATCTTTCCCAAGCTCACGGTGCATCAAAACCTGATGCTCGGGCAGAAGAAGCAGGGCCAATCGGGGCGCTGGAGCTTCGATGACATGTACCAGCTTTTCCCGCGCCTGAAGGAACGCCAGCACACCGAGGCCGGCGTGCTCTCCGGCGGAGAGCAACAGATGCTCACCTTGTGCCGCACGCTCATGGGGGATCCCGAGCTCATCATGATCGACGAGCCCACCGAGGGTTTGGCCCCCAAGATCGTCGAACAGGTGGCCGAGTATCTGAACGAGCTCAAACGCCGTGGCGTCAGTGTGTTGCTGGTGGAACAAAAACTCACCATTGCGCTGGAAATCTCCACCCGTTGCTACGTCATGGGTCACGGCCGCATCGTCTTCGAAGGCACGCCTGACGACCTGCGCAGCAACGCCTATATTCGCAAGGAGTGGCTGGAGGTGTAGCGCCCTCGGCCGCCGGCAGCGCCGTGACGGCACATTCGTCCTGTTCTGTCACGCCGGCGACAAAGTGCCGGCGTTCTTGTTTTTTACACTCGAACGATCGTTCTATTGACTCCCGTTTCCATCGCAAAAGGGGCCTACCGATGAGTGCCAGTTATGAGCTTCACGGCGACATTGCCGTCATCACCCTGAACAACCCGCCGGTCAATGGGCTGGGCTACGACACTCGCAAAGGCATCACCGATGGGCTGCAGCAAGCCCAGGACGATCCGGCGGTGCGCGCCGTCGTGATCACCGGCGCGGGCAAGGCCTTCAGTGGGGGGGCCGACATCCGTGAGTTCGGCTCACCCAAGGCCGTGCAAGAACCCAACCTCCTCAGCGTGATCAAAATGGTCGAAAACTGCGACAAGCCCGTCGTGGCGGCCATTCACAGCGTCTGCATGGGCGGGGGGCTGGAATTGGCTTTGGGCTGCCACTACCGTGTGGTGGCCCCGGGCACCCAGGTGGCCTTGCCCGAGGTCAAAATCGGTCTGGTGCCCGGCGCCGGCGGCACGCAGCGTCTGCCGCGTGTGATCGGCGTCGAAAATGCCCTGAACATGATCGTCAGCGGCGATGCCGTCAAGAGCGAGGTGCTCGCCGGCATCCCTGGCCAGAAGCTCTTCGACCGGGTGATCGAGGGCGACCTGATGGCTGGAGCCTTGGCCTTTGCCCGGGAAGTGGCCGACCGACGCCCCTTGCCACGGGTGCGCGATTTGAAGGCTGAGCATCCGCAAGGCGCGGGCTATTTCCAATTCGCACGCAACACGGTCAAAGCCACGGCCCGGAATTTTCCGGCTCCGGTCAAGTGCGTCGATTGCGTCGAGGCGGCCACCACCAAGCGCTTCGACGAGGGCTTGGCCTTCGAGCGCGAGCAGTTCCTCAATTTGATGCTCACGCCCGAGTGTGCCGCGCTGCGCCATGCCTTCTTCGCCGAGCGGGCGGCCAGCAAGATCCCCGATGTGCCAGAGGACACCCCTACGCGCGAGATCCGCAAAGTGGCCGTGATCGGCGCCGGCACGATGGGCAGCGGCATCAGCATGAACTTCCTCAACGCCGGCATTCCGGTGGTCATCCTCGAGATGAAGCAAGAGGCGCTGGACCGTGGCGTGGGCGTGATGCGCCAGAACTACGAGTCGCAGGTCAAGAAGGGCAAGCTCACGCAAGACAAGTACGAACAGCGCATGGCGCTGCTGACCACCACGCTGAACTATGACGACATCCGGGACGCGGACCTCGTCATCGAGGCCGTGTTCGAAGACATCGGCGTCAAGGAGCAGGTGTTCAGAAAGCTCGACGAGGTGATGAAACCCGGTGCGATTCTTGCGTCCAACACCTCGACGCTGGACCTCAACAAGATCGCTTCGTTCACGCGGCGTCCTGCCGATGTGATTGGCATGCACTTCTTCAGCCCGGCCAATGTGATGAAGCTGCTGGAAGTGGTTCGCGGCGAAAAGACCGGCAAAGATGTGCTGGCCACCGTGATGAAGCTGGCCAAAGTGATCAAGAAGACGGCGGTCGTCTCCGGTGTGTGCGACGGCTTCATCGGCAACCGCATGATCGAGCAGTACAGCCGTCAGGCAGGCTTTTTGTTGGAAGAAGGCTGCACGCCCGAGCAGGTGGACAAGGCCATCGAGCGCTTCGGCTTTGCGATGGGGCCCTTCCGCATGGGTGATTTGGCCGGCAACGACATCGGTTGGTACATCCGCAAGCGCCGCTATGTCGAAAAGCCGCACATGCGCTACAGCAAGACGGCCGACCTGCTGTGCGAAATGGGCCGCTTCGGACAGAAGACCGGAGCCGGCTGGTACGACTACAAGCCGGGTAAGCGCGACGCCATTCCATCTCCGGTGGTTCTGGAGATGATCGAGAAGCACCGTGCCGAGTTGGGCATCACCCCGCGCAAGATCAGCGACGAGGAAATCGTCGAGCGGCTGGTTTACGCCTTGGTCAATGAGGGCGCGCGCATTCTCGAGGAAGGCATCGCCCTGAGGGCGTCGGACATCGACATGGTTTACTTGACCGGCTATGGCTTCCCGCTGTTCCGCGGCGGCCCGATGCGCTATGCGGACACCGTGGGTCTGTTCAATGTGGTGCAGTCCATGAAGCGCTTTGCCAAGAACCCTCACGACGATGCGCAGTTCTGGCAGCCCGCGCCGCTGCTGGCGCGCCTGGCCGCCGAAGGCAAGACCTTCAACTGAGACAGCCTGCCTCCTTACAAGTCATTCGAGGAATTGCCATGACCGATGCAGTGATCGTTTCCACCGCACGCACGCCGCTGGCCAAGAGCTGGAAAGGCGCCTTCAACATGACCCACGGCGCGACCCTGGGCGGCCACGTGGTCAAGGCCGCCGTCGAGCGTGCCGGCATCGAACCGGCCGAAGTCGATGACGTGCTGATGGGCTGTGCCACGCCCGAGGGGGCCACTGGCAGCAACATCGCCCGCCAGATCGCGCTGCGCGCGGGGCTGCCGGTGACCACCAGCGGCGTGACCATCAATCGCTTTTGCTCCAGCGGCCTGCAGACCATTGCCATGGCGGCGCAACGCATCATCGCCGGTGAAGGGGACATTTACGTGGCCGGTGGCGTCGAGAGCATCTCTTGCGTGCAGAACGAAGCCAACACGCACATGCTGCGTGAGAACTGGCTGATGCAGCACAAGCCCGAAATCTACTGGAGCATGCTGCAGACGGCCGAGCAGGTGGCCAAGCGGTACAACATTCCGCGTGAGCGAATGGACGAGTACGGAGCCGCCAGCCAACAGAAGGCTTGTGCGGCCCAAGAAGCGGGCAAGTTCCGCGATGAAATCGTGCCCATCACCGTGACCGCCGGGGTGGCCGATCCCGTGATGGGCTTGCGCACCAAGGAAGTCACTGTCAGTGTCGATGAAGGGCTGCGGCCGGGCACCACTTACGAGGCGGTGGCCGGGATCCGTCCGGCCTTGCCCGGGGGCGTCATCGCTGCGGGCAATGCCAGCCAGTTTTCCGACGGCGCGGGGGCTTGCGTGGTGATGAATGCCAAACTGGCCGAGCAGCGCGGTCTCAAACCCCTAGGGCGCTTCTTGGGCTTTGCGGTGGCTGGCTGCGAGCCCGATGAAATGGGCATTGGCCCGGTGTTTGCCGTGCCCAAGGTGCTCAAGCGCCTGGGCCTGAAGATGGACGACATCGATTTGTGGGAACTGAACGAAGCGTTTGCCGTCCAGGTGTTGTACTGCGCGGACACTCTGGGCATTCCCATGGATCGCTTGAATGTCAACGGGGGTGCCATTGCTTTGGGCCATCCTTATGGCATGAGTGGCCAACGTCTGACCGGCCATGCCTTGATCGAAGGCAAGCGTCGTGGGGCCAAGCGGGTGTGCGTGACCATGTGCATCGGCGGTGGCATGGGCGCTGCCGGTGTGTTCGAAGTGCTTTGAGTCCGCATGGAAGGGGCCGCGATGAGCTTGCGAGCCACGCTCGACTTCTTACTCTATGACTGGCTCGATGTGGTCGCATTGACCCGTCGGAAGCGGTTTGCCGACCACGGTCGGGAGACCTTCGATTCGGTGCTCGACACCTGCGAGCGCATCGCCCGCGAAAAGTTCGCCCCGTTCAATCGGCTGGCTGACCTCGAAGAGCCCCATTTCGACGGTCAGCAGGTGCATTTGCCACGCGCCACCCATGAGGCCGCACGGGCCTATGTCGAGTCGGGCATGCTGGCTGCCGCCCAAGACTACGAGATCGGCGGCATGCAGCTGCCCTGCGTGGTGGAGATGGCGGCCAACAGTTTTTTTTCGATGGCCAGCGTCTCTTTGGGAGCCTATGCCATGCTCACCAGCGGCAATGCCAGCCTGCTGATGGCGCATGGCACCCCGATGCAGAAGGCCGTCTTTGCGCGCAACGAGTTTGCTGGCCGCTGGTTTGGCACCATGTGTCTGAGCGAGCCCCAAGCTGGCTCCAGCTTGTCCGACATTGCCACCCGTGCGCAACCCGACGGTGCGGACTTTCAGGCCGATCCGCTGGGACCGCGCTATCGACTCCGGGGCCACAAGATGTGGATCTCGGGGGGCGACCACGAGATCACCGAGAACATCATCCATCTGGTGTTGGCCAAAATCCCTGGCCCCGATGGCAAGCTCATTCCGGGTGTCAAGGGCATCTCGCTGTTCATCGTGCCCAAGCGTTTGGTCGATACCGAAGGACGCCTCACCGGCGAACGCAACGACGTGGCGCTGGCCGGCTTGAACCACAAATGCGGCTATCGGGGCACCACCAACACCCTGCTCAACTTCGGCGAAGGGCGCTTTCCCGTGCGCGGCGGCCCAGGGGCGATCGGCTACCTCGTGGGTGAGCCGGGGCGGGGCTTGGCGTGCATGTTCCACATGATGAACGAAGCCCGCATCGGCGTGGGCCTGGGCGCCACGATGCTTGGTTATGCCGGATTTCTCGCGTCCTTGGACTATGCGCGCCAGCGCCCGCAAGGCCGTCCGGTGGGGCCGGCTGGCAAGGACCCGTCCTCGCCGCCGGTGCCCATCATCGAGCATGCCGATGTGAAGCGCATGCTGTTGGCGCAGAAGGCCTATTGCGAAGGCGCGCTGGCCCTGGAGCTGTATTGCGCCCGCTTGGTCGATGAGCAGTACACGGGGGAAGATGAGGCCGCCCAAGAGGCGAGGTTGCTGTTGGAAGTGCTCACGCCCATCGCCAAGAGCTGGCCCAGCCAGTGGTGCCTGGAGGCCAACAGCCTGGCCATGCAGGTCCTCGGGGGCTACGGCTACACGCGTGACTTCCCGGTGGAGCAGTATTGGCGCGACAACCGGCTGAACATGATTCACGAAGGCACGCACGGCATCCAAGCCTTGGATCTACTGGGTCGCAAAGTGCTGATGGAGGACGGACGCGGACTGCAACTGCTGGCCCAGCGCATCGAGGCCAGCATCGCGCTTGCTGCCGCTCAGCCGGCCGTGGCGCCGCTGGCGTCATCGCTGGCTCGGGCGCTGCAAGAGTTGGTCGAGGCCACACGCAAGGCCTGGGCCGGGGCTCAGCCCGACGAAGCACTGGCCAATGCCACGCCCTACCTGCAGGCCTTTGGACACGTGGTGCTGGCTTGGATGTGGCTCGAGCTCGCTCACCGCGCCTGGGCTTGCCGCGACCGGTTGCCGCCGGAGTTCGTCGAGGGCAAGCTGGCAGCGGCGCGGTATTTCTTCCGCTACGAGCTGCCGTGCATCGATGCGTGGCTGAGCGTGGTCGCCCACCGAGACCGTACCTGTTTGGACTTGTCGCCGCAGGCTTTGTGATGCGTGTGCAGTGGATCGACGCGGCCGCCTGGCTGCTCATCTATGGGGGGTTACTGGCCGCCGTGTGGGGTGGGTTCGTTGCCGCCCGTGCCCAGACGCTCGGGCTTGGGTTTATGCTGGTAGGGGCGGCATGCACAGCCGCCGGCGTGGTGCTGGTGATCGTGCGTGCCCGCATGGAAGGCCCCTCCCGGGAGAACGAACCATGATCCGACACATCGTCATGTGGCGACTGCGCGATCCGGCCGATGCTGCGAAGTTCAAGGACTTGCTGGATTCTTGTAAGTCGGTCGTGCCTGGCATCTTGGAGTGGGAGGTGGGCATCCGCTCCCCCGGGCTGGAGGCCTCGATGGATGTGGTGCTCGTCTCGGGCTTTGCCGACCCGGCGGCGTTGCAGGCCTACCAAAATCATCCGCATCACAAGGCCATCGCGTCGCAGCTGGCCTCACTGCGCCTGGATCGCGTGGTGCTCGATTACCCCAGCCAGGCGCCGGGGTTGGCCGACGTGGACCTCGCGCAAGACTTGTCTTTCGCTCCCACCGCACCGGGCTCCCTGTGAAACCCAGTGCGCCTGTCCCTGATCCGTCGTTGAACCCTTTATCCACCATGAGCGTATCCTCTCTTTTCGACCTCAGCGGCCGCGTGGCCCTCGTCACCGGCGGCTCGCGCGGATTGGGCCTGCAGATCGCCGAGGCGCTCGGCGAGGCCGGCGCCAAGATCATGCTAAGCGCCCGCAAGGCGCCTGAGCTGGAAGAAGCCGTCGCCCATCTGCAAGACCGTGGCATCGATGCGCGCTGGATCGCCGCCGACGGCGCCAAGGAAGCCGACATCCAGCGCCTGGTCGATGAGACCTTGCAGCGGCTCGGTCCGGTCGATGTCCTGGTCAACAATGCCGGCGCGACATGGGGGGCTCCGGCCGAGGACCACCCGATCGAGGCTTGGGACAAGGTGATGAACCTCAACATTCGCGGTGTCTTTTTGCTGACCCAGGCCATTGGCAAACGTTGCATGATCCCGCGCCGTCAGGGCCGCATCATCAACATTGCCTCGATCGCCGGTCTGGGCGGGCAGCTGCCCACGGTGATGAGTACGATTGCCTACAACACCAGCAAAGGGGCCGTGATCAATTTCACCCGGGCGTTGGCTTGCGAATGGGGACGCTATGGCATCACGGTCAATGCCATCGCGCCGGGCTTCTTCCCCAGCAAGATGACGCGGGGCGTACTCGAGACGGTGGGCGCCGATACGCTGGCGGCACATGCGCCGTTGCAACGCCTGGGTGACGACGAAGACCTCAAAGGAGCTGCGCTGCTGTTTGCCACGCGGGCTGGCAAGCACATCACGGGGCAGATTCTCGCGGTGGACGGCGGTGTCAGTGCACTGACGGGCGGTTGAATCGCGTCATGCAGTTTCCCGTCCACATTCCCTTCGTCCAAGCCCTGGGCTTCGAACTCGTGCGCATGGCCGAGGGGCAGGCCGAGATCCTTTATGCCTTGCGCGAGGACCATTGCAACTCCTTTGGCGTGGCCCATGGTGGTGCCGTGATGACGTTGTTGGACGTGGTCATGGCCCATGCGGCACGCAGCGTCAACGACCCTGCGGCCCACTATGGTCCCGGTGTGGTGACCCTGGAGATGAAAACCAGCTTCATGCGTCCTGGCCAGGGCCGTCTGCGGGCCGTGGGCAGCTTGCTGCACCGCACGGCCACCCTGGCTTTTTGCGAAGGCCGCGTCTATCGTGAAGACGGAACGCTGGCCGCGCAGGCCACCGGGACTTTCAAATATGTGAGAGCCTTGCCCACCGGCGCACGCGAGGTCGCACCTTTGCAGCGGCGCCTCGATGGCGACGGCTCCGACTGAATGCTCAGCCCGAGGAATTCGCCATGATTGTCAATCGTCAAATCCTGCTGGTGTCGCGCCCTCAGGGCGAGCCCAGCATCGACAACTTCCGCCTCGTCGAGTCTTCCCTGCCCAGCCCCGACCAACTCGCAGAAGGACAGGTGCTGGTCCGGCACCACTATCTGTCGCTGGATCCCTACATGCGTGGGCGCATGAGCGAGGGCAAGAGCTATGCCCAACCGCAGCCGTTGAACGAGGTGATGATCGGTGGCACTGTCGGCGAGGTGCTGGCCTCGCGTCACCCGCAGTATGCCCCCGGTGACAAGGTCGTCGGCATGGGCGGCTGGCAGGAGTATGCGCTCGTCGATGCCACACGGCCCGGCGTGCTGCGCAAGGTCGATACCACCCACATCCCGCTGTCGGCCTATCTGGGCGCCGTGGGCATGCCTGGGGTCACTGCCTGGTACGGACTGATGAAGATCTGTGAGCCCCGTCCCGGGCAAACCATCACCGTCAGTGCGGCCAGCGGCGCCGTGGGCAGCGTCGTGGGCCAATTGGCCAAAAGCCGGGGCTGCCGCGTGGT
Source organism: Caldimonas taiwanensis NBRC 104434 (assembly GCF_001592165.1). Lineage (NCBI taxonomy): Bacteria > Pseudomonadati > Pseudomonadota > Betaproteobacteria > Burkholderiales > Sphaerotilaceae > Caldimonas > Caldimonas taiwanensis. The sequence continues at coordinate 58,743 of NZ_BCWK01000004.1, read as the reverse complement.
TGGCTTTGCCGGCGGTCCCGACAAATGTCGCTACGTGGTGGACGAACTGGGTTTCGACGCCTGCATCGATTACCGACAGCATCCCACTGTGGAGTCTCTGCACGCGGCCTTGCGCAGCGCCACGCCTGACGGCATCGATGGGCACTTCGAAAATGTCGGCGGCTCGGTGCTCGATGCGGTGCTGCTGCAAATGAATGCCTTCGGCCGCATTGCGGTGTGCGGCATGATCGCCGGCTACAACGGCGATCCCATCCCGTTGCAGCACCCGCAGATGATCCTCGTCTCGCGGCTGCGTGTGGAAGGCTTCATCGTCAGCGAGCACATGGACGTCTGGCCCGAGGCCCTGAAGGAGCTTGGTGCGCTGGTGGCCAGCGGCCGACTCAAGTATCGTGAAAGCATCGCCCATGGACTGGAAAGCGCTCCCGAGGCTTTCATCGGTCTGCTCAAAGGGCGCAACTTCGGCAAGCAACTGGTGCGGCTCCTCTGAGCAAGGAGAAGCATCCTCCACGGAGGACAGGCGATGGACGATCCGACGCTCACCCACGAGGTCTTCAACCAAAGCAGCCCGCTGGTGGATGTGAATCTCTTCGAAGCCAACCTGCCGTTGCGCGAGGGGTTGGCTGCACATCTGCCAGCCCAGGCTCACGCAGCGGCCGAGGATCGGCTCAAGGCCTTGGGGGCCTTGGCCGGCTCGGCGGCGATGCAAGCGCATGCGCGCTGGGCCAATGTGCATGGGCCCGTGTTGCGCACCCATGACCGCTTTGGCCGTCGCATCGACGAGGTCGAGTTCCATCCGAGCTACCATGCCTTGATGGGAGCGGCCATTGCGCACGGTCTGCATGCCAGGCCCTGGGCGCTGGGTCCAGGGGCCCATGTGGAGCGCGCCGCTGGCTTCATGCTGTTCACCGAACTCGAACCCTCGGTGCTGTGCCCCATCTCGATGAGCTACGCCGCCACGGCGGCGCTGCGCGGCAACCCCGCGATACTGGCGGACTGGTTCCCGCGTCTGACCAGCACCGAATACGACCCGCGCCTGGTGGTTTTTCGGGACAAAGCCGGGGTGACCATGGGCATGGGCATGACCGAAAAGCAAGGCGGCTCGGACGTGCGCGCCAACACCACGCGCGCCCACTTCGAGGGTGATACGCCTTGGGGCCGTTGCTATCGGCTCGTGGGCCACAAATGGTTCTTTTCCGCGCCCATGTGCGATGCCTTCCTGGTGCTGGCCCAGGCCGAGGCTGGCCTGAGCTGCTTCTTCCTGCCACGCGTCTTGCCCGATGGGCAGCGCAACGCCTTGCGCATCCAACGCCTCAAAGACAAGCTGGGCAACAAGGCCAATGCCAGCTCCGAAGTCGAGTTCACCGGGGCGCAGGCTTGGTTGGTCGGTGAAGAGGGGCGCGGGGTACCGCAGATTCTGGAGATGGGCACGCTCACCCGGTTGGACTGCGCCTTGGGCACCACGGGCCTGATGCGCCAGGCCCTGTCGCTGGCTCTGCACCATGCACGCCAGCGCCAAGCCTTCGGTCGTGCGCTGGTGCAGCATGCCCTGATGCGCAACGTGCTGGCCGATCTGGCGCTGGAGAGTGAGGCGGCCACCGCACTGAGCCTGCGGCTGGCCCGCGCCTTCGACCGCCAGGACGATCCTTACGAGGCCCTCATGCGGCGGGTGTTGACACCGGTGGCCAAGTTCTGGATTTGCAAGCGCGGCAGCGGCTTTGCCCAGGAAGCCATGGAATGCCTGGGCGGCAATGGCTATGTCGAAGAAGGCGGCGAGGGCGTGATGGCGCGCATCTACCGTGAGATGCCGCTCAATTCCATCTGGGAAGGAGCGGGCAACATCATGGCGTTGGATCTCTTGCGCGTACTGCAGCGGGTCGGCCCCAGCGTCCGCGAGGCGGTGGCCAGTGAACTGGAGCCGCTGAAGGCCGCCCACCCGGTGGCCGATGCAGCCCGCGCCCGCGTGCTGGACTGCATGGGCGATGCTGTCGATGAGCATGACGCCCGTCGACTCGCGCAGGAACTGGCGTTGGTCGTGCAGGCGGCCTTGTTGCGCCGCCATGCGCCGGACTTCGTTTTCGACGCCTTCATCGCTTCCCGGCTGGGCGACTTCCATCACCTGTGTTATGGCAGCCTGCCGGCGGCCGTCGATGTGGAAGGCTTGCTGCAACGAGCCCTGCCGGCGTGAACCGTGGCGTATTCATCGAGGAGACCGTATGAAAGAACTCAAAGGCAAGACGGCGGTGCTGACCGGTGCGGCATCGGGCTTCGGACTGGAACTGGCCCGCCTGGCGGCACGCGAGGGCATGAATGTCGTGATGGCCGATGTGCAGCCCGACGCGCTGGAGCTGGCCGCCGCCGAGGTTCAAGCTTTGGGCGCGCCGGTGCTGGCTCAGCGCGTGGATGTCTCGCGCGGCGAGCAAGTCGAAGCCCTGGCGGCGGCCACCGTCGAACGCTTCGGCGTTCCTCACCTCGTGTTCAACAATGCGGGTGTCGGCGCCGGTGGATTGATCTGGGAGCACTCTGTGCAGGATTGGGAATGGGTGCTCGGCGTCAATCTGATGGGGGTGGCCCATGGGGTGCGTGTCTTCACGCCGATGATGCTCCAAGCGGCACGCGCCGATGCCGCCTACGAAGGCCACATCGTGAACACCGCCTCCATGGCAGGCCTGCTCAACGCGCCCAACATGGGGGTCTACAACGTCAGCAAGCACGCCGTGGTCAGTCTGTCTGAAACGCTGTACCAGGATCTTCGCTTGGTCACCGACCAAGTCACCGCCTCGGTGCTGTGTCCCTACTTCGTGCCCACCGGCATCCACCGATCCGAGCGCAACCGTCCCCCGCAGGCGCAAAGCACGCCGCCCACGCCCAGCCAGATGATCGCCCGTGCGATGAGCGAAAAAGCCGTCACCTCCGGCAAGGTCACCGCGGCCGAAGTCGCCGCGAAGGTGCTCGATGCCGTGCGTGCGCGGCAGTTCTACATCTACAGCCATCCGCAGGCGTTGGGCATCGTGCAAAAGCGACTGGAAGACATCGTGCTTGGGCGCAACCCGAGCGACCCGTTCGAGAGCCGGCCGGACATTGGCCAGCAGCTGCGCAGCGCGTTGCGGGCCGCCATGGGGTGAGGCACCCCCGAGAAGCGGCCCAGGACCAGCTGCGGGAACAGGTGCCTATGGCAAACTGCCGAGTTTGCTTCATGTGAGCCTCTACCGCCTTGGACAAAATCCTTCATCAGATTGCCGCTGAGTTGAACGTTCGGCCGCAACAAGTGCATGCGGCCGTGGAATTGCTCGATGGGGGGGCGACCGTGCCCTTCATCGCGCGCTACCGCAAAGAAGCCACGGGCGGCTTGAATGACGCGCAGTTGCGCGAACTCGAGGTGCGACTGGCCTACCTGCGCGAGCTCGAGGACCGCCGTGCCGCGGTGCTCAAGAGCATTGCCGAGCAGGGCAAGCTCACCCCCGAGTTGCAAGCCGCGATCGAGGCCGCCCCCACCAAGCAAGAACTCGAGGATTTGTATCTGCCCTACAAGCCCAAGCGGCGCACCAAGGGCATGATCGCCCGCGAGGCCGGCTTGGAGCCTTTGGCCGACCGATTGTTTGGCGATCCATCGCTGGAGCCGCTGGCCGAGGCCGCCGCCTTCGTCAACCCCGAAGCGGGCTTCGCCGATGCCCACGCGGTGCTCGATGGTGTGCGCGACCTGCTGTCCGAGCGCTGGGCTGAGGACGCCGCGCTGGTGGGCCAGTTGCGCGAATGGCTGTGGGAGGAGGGCATCTTCCAGTCGCGCTTGATGGCTGGCAAGGACGAAAACCTCCCCGAAGTGGCCAAGTTTCGGGACTATTTCGATTACGCCGAGCCCATCCGCAGCGTACCTTCGCACCGAGCGCTGGCGGTTTTCCGCGGACGGGCGCAGGACATCCTGGACGCCAAGCTGGTGCTGGACGAGGAGGTCGTCCCCGGCCGGCCGACCCTGGCCGAAGGACGCATCGCGCGTCATCTGGGCTGGAGCCATGCCCAACGGCCCGGCGACGAACTGATCCGCAAGACCATCGCCTGGACCTGGAAGGTCAAGCTCAGTCTCAGCCTGGAGCGCGATCTGTTCGCCCGCCTGCGTGAAGAGGCCGAGAAGGTGGCCATCAAGGTCTTTGCCGAAAACCTGCGCGACCTGTTGCTGGCCGCCCCGGCGGGCAAGCGTGTGGTGATGGGGCTGGATCCGGGGATCCGCACCGGCGTGAAAGTGGCTGTGGTCAACGAAACCGGCAAGGTCGTGGACACGGCCACCGTCTACCCGCACGAACCGCGCAACGATTGGGACGGAGCCCTGCACACCTTGGGTCGGTTGTGTGCCACCCATGGCGTGAATTTGATTGCCATTGGCAACGGGACGGCCAGCCGTGAAACCGACAGGCTGGCGGCCGATCTGATCAAGCGTCTTCAGCACATGGCGCCGGGCACCAAGATCGACAAGGTGGTCGTCAGCGAAGCGGGGGCCTCGGTCTATTCCGCCTCGGAATACGCCAGCAAAGAGTTGCCCGATCTGGACGTCAGCCTGCGTGGCGCGGTGTCCATTGCGCGGCGTGTGCAAGATCCGCTGGCCGAGCTGGTCAAGATCGAACCCAAGAGCATCGGCGTGGGCCAATACCAACACGATGTGAACCAGGCCGAACTGGCCCGCAGCCTGAATGCGGTGGTGGAAGACTGCGTGAACTCGGTGGGTGTGGACCTCAACACCGCTTCGGCTCCGCTGTTGGCGCGCGTGTCGGGCCTCAGCGCCAGTGTGGCCGCAGCCATCGTGCGCTGGCGCGACGCACATGGCGCGTTCCGCAATCGCCAGCAATTGTTGGAAGTCGCCGGTCTGGGCGCCAAGACGTTCGAACAGGCCGCAGGCTTCCTCCGCATCCGCGACGGTGACAATCCCTTGGACATGTCCGGCGTGCACCCCGAAACCTATCCCGTGGTCGAGCGCATGCTGCAGCATGTGGGCAAGCCCATTCACGAGGTGATGGGGCGCGCCGACGTGATCCGCAAGCTCAAACCCGAAGCCTTCGCCGATGAGAAATTCGGTGCCATCACGGTCCGCGACATCCTGGCCGAACTGGAGAAACCCGGTCGCGATCCGCGCCCGGACTTCAAGGTGGCCCGTTTCAACGAGGGGGTGGAAGACATCAAGGACCTGCAGCCCGGCATGGTGTTGGAAGGCACGGTCAGCAATGTGGCGCAGTTTGGGGCTTTCGTGGACCTGGGCGTCCACCAGGATGGCCTGGTGCATGTGAGCCAACTGTCCAACAAGTTCGTCCACGACGCGCGCGACATCGTCAAGACCGGTGACATCGTCAAGGTCAAGGTGCTGGAGGTCGACCTTGCTCGAAAGCGCATTTCGCTGACGATGCGGCTCGATGCCCCCACGGGGGGGCGCATGGGCAACGACCAGCGCTCCCCGTCGCCTCAGGACCGGCCAGGCCGCGGCCGGGGGGTGCCCCAATCTGCCATGCCCTCGGCCATGGCCGCGGCGTTCGCGAAACTGCAGTCCAAGCGTTGAAACAGGGCTGGCATTCCTGCGCCGGACGGACTATCGTACAAGGCGTCGATGGCCGACGAAGGAGTTGGATCATGCCCCGTAACGCTGTCTTGCCAGGTGGCCTGACGGCCGCTGTGGCCGCCTTGGCGCTGGGCGGCTGTGCCGGCCCGCATGCAGGTATGGACCACAGCCGGATGATGGGCGGGCCCATGGCCATGGCGGTTCTGGAGCCCACGCGGGGCCAGGGGGCCAGCGGTCGCGTCATGTTCCACCAGATGGGTGAGGATCAAGTCATGGTGCACGCCATGGTCAAAGGTCTCAAACCCAATGCCGAGCATGGCTTCCACATCCATGACAAAGGGGACTGCTCCAGCGGCGACGGCATGAGCGCCGGTGGGCACTTCAACCCCGGCGGCCATCCCCACGGCGGCCAGGCAGGGCCTCGCCATGCGGGCGACATGCCCAACCTGCGCAGCAATGCCAACGGCGAGGCCGATATGCGCTTTACCCTCAGTGGGGTGAGCATCGGACGCGGGGCCGCCGACATCGTCGGTCGCGGACTGATCGTGCATGCCGAGCCCGACGACTACCGCACCCAGCCCACTGGCAACTCCGGTGCGCGCATCGCCTGCGGCGTGATCGTCCAACACACACGATAATCTCACGGCTGTTTTCGCAGCCTCGCAAGGCGCGGTTTGCCGCGCCTTGTTTTTTGCGTCATTTTTGCCCATGAAGTCTTTGCGTCTGTACGCCGGGCCGGCTGCGCGCCGGCACATCGAGCGCCACGGCCTGTCCCCTCAGGCCGTCAAGGTCGTGGCCGGAGCCGCTGGTGGACCCAAGGGCCTGATCCTGAACCATCTGGACCGTCACATCTTTGGCCGCTGGCTGACACGCTCAGACCAGACGGTCCATCTCGTAGGGGCTTCGATCGGCGCTTGGCGCATGGCCACCGGCATGCTCGAGCAGGCCGAGACCTCCTTTGCCCGCTTGGCCCACGACTACATCCATCAGCGCTACGAGCTACCGCCAGGCAGAACCTATCCCACGGCCGAGGAAGTCAGTCGCGTCTTCGCTGAAGAACTGCACGACTTTTTCGATGGCCACATCGAGTCCCTGGTCGGTCATCCTCGGTATCGGCTGCACATCGTGGTTTCACGCGGCCGCCATGTCCTGAGCCGGGAAGGGCGGCTGCGCACGCCTTTGGGCTACCTCGGCGCGGCCTTGACCAATGCCGTGGCTCGGCCCGGTTTGAGCCTGTGGTTGGAACGCGTGCTGTTTTCCACCCCCGGTGAGCCGTTGCCCGTGGACCTGTCGGACTTGCGCCACCGGCGCGTCACGCTCGATGCCGACAATTTCGAGGCGGCCCTGCTGGCTTCGTGCTCCATTCCCTTCGTGCTCAAGGCCGTGCACGACATTGCCGGAGCGCCCCCGGGAGCTTATTGGGATGGCGGCATCACCGACTACCATCTGCACTGGAACTATGCGAGCATGGGGGAGGGCATTGTGCTCTACCCGCATTTCCAGCAGGCCGTCGTGCCTGGCTGGCTGGACAAGCCGCTGCGCCATCGCCACCGGGCCACGGCGGCGCTGGCCAACGTGCTGGTGCTTGCGCCGGCTGCCTCGTGGGTGGCGAGCTTGCCTGACCGCAAGCTGCCTGACCGCACCGACTTCAAACGCTATGGCAGCGACAACGAGGCCCGATCTCGTGCATGGCAGCGTTGCGTGGATGAGAGCGAGCGTTTGGCCGAGGAATGGGCACAATGGCTCGAAGGCGGGACCCCCGCGAATGTTTTGAACCCCTTGTGAGATCGAACTGCACGACTGAAACCGAGGACATCCCATGGGCCTGACCGCCAGCCTGATCGTCATCGTCTTGCTGATCGGTGTCAGCGCATTTTTTTCCATGGCCGAAATCTCGCTAGCGGCTTCCCGACGCCTGCGCCTTAGTCAAATGGCCGACGAGGGCGATGCGCGCGCCGCACAAGTATTGGCCGTACAAGACCAGCCCGGCAGTTACTTCACCGTGGTGCAAATCGGCCTGAACGCCGTGGCCATCTTGGGCGGGATCGTCGGGGAAGGCACTTTGACACCGTATTTCGCCGCCGGATTGCAATGGGTCTTGGACCCCGTGGCCGCCGAGCGCGTGGGTTTTGCGCTGTCGTTCCTGTTGGTGACCGGCTTGTTCGTCGTCTTTGCCGACCTGTTCCCCAAGCGGGCCGGGATGATCGAACCCGAACGCATCGCGGTGCGGCTCATCGGTCCGATGCGCTGGTGCATGCACCTGCTCAAACCGCTGGTGTGGATCTTCGATACGCTGGCCACCGGGCTGTTCAGGTTGTTCGGGTTGCCGGTGTCACGCGACGAACGCATCACGCCGGACGACATCCTGGCCATGGCCGAGGCAGGGACTCAGGCCGGATTGCTGGCCGAGCAAGAGCAGCAAGTCATCGAAAACGTCTTCGAACTCGACACCCGCACGGTCGAAAGCGCCATGACCACGCGCGAGCGCATCGTCTACTTCCTGCTGGACGACGACGATGCGCTGATCCGCACCCGCGTGGCCGAACAGCCGCATTCCACCTATCTCGTCTGTGATGGCCACATCGACAAGGTGGTCGGCTATGTCGATGCCACCGATCTGTTCCAGCGCGTGCTGCGCAACGAGCCGATCTCGCTGCAAGGTGAGATCGGCCAATCCTTGATCAAAAAGGTGCTGGTCGTGCCAGACCGCCTCACGCTGTCGGAGATGCTTGGACAGTTCCGCCAAGCCCATGAGGACTTTGCCGTCATCGTCAACGAGTACAGCCTGGTCGTGGGGGTGATCACGCTCAACGACGTGATGAGCACGGTCATGGGCAGCCTGGTCGGCGGCGATGACGAGGAGCAAATCGTCCGCCGCGAAGATGGCTCCTGGCTGGCCGATGGGATGACCCCGATCCCCGATTTGATGCGGGCACTGGACATCGACGAACTGCCGCACCAGGGCCAATACGACACCCTGGCCGGCTTCCTGATGGTGATGCTGCGCCGCATTCCCAGGCGCACCGACTCGCTCACCTGGGGCGGCTGGCGCTTCGAGGTGATGGATGTGGACAGCTACCGCATCGACCAGGTGATGATCACCCGGGTCGTCTGAGGGGTCGGCTCCCCAGACTCACATCGACGCCTCGAGCATTGCGCGATAGTCCTCGGCGCTGGCTTGCCGCGGGTTGGTCTTGTGACAATGGTCGGCCAAGGCCCCTTCGATCACGCGGTCGAACACATCCGGCCGGACCCCCATATCAGCCAGCCCCCGCGGCAGCCCCAGCCGAGCATTCATGTCGCGGATGGCATCGGGGATGTCTGCGGCCGAGGTCAGTCCCATGGCCTGGGCCATGCGTTCCAGCCGCGCCTCGGCGCGCACCGACTCTGCGGCGGCGTTGAAGCGCACCACCGCGGGCAGGAACATCGCATTGAGCGTGCCATGGTGCAGACGCGGATCGACGCCACCGAGGCTGTGGCTGAGCGAATGCACGCAGCCCAGCCCTTTCTGGAAGGCCAAGGCGCCTTGCATCGAGGCGCTCATCATCTGCCGACGGGCTTCGCGGTCGGCGCCGTGGCGTGTCGCGCGCTCGATATGCGCCCAGCCTCGCGCCAGCCCATCGAGCGCAATGCCGTCGGCAGGCGGATTGAAGGCCGGTGCCATGAAGGTCTCCATGCAATGCGCGATCGCATCCATGCCGGTGGCCGCCGTCAGCAAGGGGGGCAAGCCCAGGGTGAGTTCGGGATCGCAAATGGCCACCTTGGGCACGAGGTGCCAGGAATGAAAGCCGAGCTTGCGGCCGTCATCGACGATCACGATGGCCCCGCGGGCCACCTCGCTGCCCGTGCCGGCGGTGGTGGGCACGGCGATCACCGGCGCCACGCGGGAGGTGATGCGCGGGCTGCCGCCCTCGATGGTCGCGTAGGTCTTCAACGGCCCCTCATGCGTGGCGGCAATGGCCACCCCTTTGGCCAAATCGATGCTGGAGCCGCCACCCACGGCGATCAACCCGTCGCAGCCCTGGGCCCGATAGATGGCCTGCGCGGCGCGCACGGCCGCCTCGGTCGGGTTCGATGGAGTTTGGTCGAAGACGGCCAGCGGGAGGTCTTTTAGCGCGTCCAAGGCCCGCTGAAGCACGCCGGCGGCCTTGACTCCGGGATCGCTCACCACCAGCGGCCGGTGCATGCCGATGCGCTCGCATTCGTCGGGCAGTTGGCGCACGGCGCCGAAATCGAACTGGATCTGGGTGATGTAGTGGATGAGGGCCATGATCTGCGCTCTCAAGCTAGACGGCGGACAGTGCCAAGAATCAGTATCCTTGCGGCATTGTCCCGGAACCATCCGGATGCACCATGACACCTAGGCGTCACCTGCTGGCCCACCGGGGCGGTTCGACGCCGCCTGCGACTGTTTTGGCCGTGAATTCACCTGCCGAGCCATTTTTGCTGACCCCCCGCATGCGCGACGTGATCGAACGCATCCGCCGCGCCAATTTCACGCCTTTGCATCGGCTGCCGGTGGCCGAGGCCCGCCGGGCCTACCTGGCCGCCGCCGAAATCCTGGATCTGCCGCGGGCTGCGCTGGCGCGTGTGGAAGACCACCGGCTTGCCGGACATGAAGGCGCCATGCTGCCTGCCCGCTTGTATGCCGATTCACACGAGCCTTTGCCTGCCATGCTTTACCTGCACGGCGGAGGCTTCACCATCGGCGGCATCGAGACCCACGACAGCCTGTGCCGCCAGCTGGCCAAACTCAGCGGCGCCGCAGTGGTGTCGGTGGAGTACCGACTGGCCCCCGAACACCGTTTCCCGACGGCCGTCTACGACGCTTGGGCGGCCTTGCAAGACCTTCGACGCCAAGCGGCAAGCTGGGGACTGGACGGCACGCGGCTGGCCGTCGGCGGCGACAGTGCCGGTGGGACTTTGGCCGCCGTGTGCGCTTTGTTGGCCCGCGACGCCGGCTTCGATCTCGCCTTGCAAGTGCTCATCACCCCTGGCACCTCGGCCCATCAAGACACCGAATCGCACCGGCGTTTCGCCGAGGGCTACATCCTGGAGCGGCCGGCCATCGATTGGTTCTTCAATCATTACATCGACCCTGATCGCCGCACCGACTGGCGCTTTGCGCCGTTATTGGCCGACGACCTCGAGGGCGTGGCCGCCGCCTGGGTCGGCTTGGCCGAGGCCGACCCGCTGGTGGACGAGGGCCTGGCCTACGCCGACCGACTGCGCATGGCCGGCGTGGCGGTGGAGCTGGAGCTGTACCGCGGGGTGACGCACGATTTCATCAAGATGGGCCGGGCGCTGCCGGAAGCCCGTCAAGCCCAGGCCTCCATCGCTGCACGCTTGCGCGATGCTTTTGGAATCCCCTCATGAAACGCAACGACTTCCGCTTGCTCCATCGGCTGCGAGTGCGATGGGCTGAAATCGACGCTCAGAACATCGTCTTCAACGGGCACTATCTCACGTACTTCGACACCGCCATGGCCGATTACTGGCGCGCTTTGGCGCTGCCGTACCCCGAGGCGATGAAACCTTTGGACGGCGACCTGTACGTCAAGAAGGCCAGCATCGAGTACCACGCATCGGCGCGTTACGATGACCTGCTCGAAGTGGGCGTGCGTTGTGCACGGATCGGCAACTCCTCGATGCACTTCCAGCTGGGCATCTTCCGTCAGGATGCGCATCTCATCAGCGGGGAGCTGATTTACGTGTTCGCCGACCCCCGCACGCAAACTGCCAAACCCGTGCCAACGGCCCTGCGCGAGGCCCTGCAGGCTTTCGAGGCCGGGCAATCGATGATCGAAGTCCGGCTCGGCACCTGGCAGACCTTGGGCCAGGACGCCCAAGCCATTCGTCGCGCCGTGTTCATCGAGGAACAGGGCATCCCTCCCGAGATGGAGTGGGACGAGGCCGACGCCACCAGCGTGCATGCCGTGGCCTACAACCGCTTTGGCATGCCGCTGGCCACGGGCCGATTGCTCGAACACGTTCCCGGGGTGGCCAAGATCGGTCGCATGGCGGCCTTGCGCACCATGCGCGGCGGTGGCGTCGGACGGGCCGTGTTGGAAGCCTTGATGCGCGCTGCTCGTGAGCGCGGCTATCGCGAGGCGGTGCTGCATGCGCAAACCTCGGCCGCTGCCTTCTATGCGCGCTCGGGCTTCGCGCCCCGTGGTCCGCAGTTCGAAGAGGTGGGCATTCCTCACATCGAAATGGTCAAGACCTTGTAAAGCCAAGGCCTCACGCACGGCCGGCACCGGCTTGGGGCGACGTCCTCGACAGTCCCGTTCCTGAGGCATGTCCCGCGATCGGAGCAAGGTCCACCGAACCAAGTTGGCGGGCCGTGCGTGGCGGCCAGCCTTTGAGCAGTGAACGCCGCAACAAGGCCACCCCCGGGCCGCGCGTGCTGCTGAAGCTGCGCTCGATCACATGGGTGTGGAGCTTGCGTCCCACACGCTCGGTAATGATCACGGTGGACGCACGGGTGCCGTAACGTCCATCGGGGGTGCGAATGAACGCTGGCGACAGCCAGCGCTCCCACTGTAGCGGCACGCCGGTGTGAGGCAAGAATTCGTCCGCGATCAGCGTGCGATCGCCCAGTGCCGCAAACAGTGCGTCGGCCAGGCCATCGGCCGTATCGGCCTGCCGCAGCGCACTGCGCAAACGTTGCTTCAGGCGTTCGACCTTCGGCCAAGGGGTGTCGAGAAACGCATTGGACAGACCGTAGATGCCCCGTTCCAGCCGCTTCGGATAGCGGGCTCGATTCGACCCCCAGAAACACTCGCCCGCAGAAAAATCCGCAGCGATGACATTGAACCCGTTATAGCCCGACAGACCCACTTGCATCCAGAAGCGGTCCATCGACAGATCGCCGCGCAACCACAGCGGCACGATCTGGCCGCGCGAGGGGGCCTGAGGGTCCAGGTCCTTCGGGTTGCGCACATTGGTGACCAGGGCGAAGCGGCCTGCAGCCGTCAATCCCATCCAGGTGCCGCCGGCTTGCAGGTCTCGCCCTGCCAGAATCTCCGGCCCGCCAGGGGTGGGCTGCCACCAACTCAGCCGGGCCGTGGGCCGGTCGAAGTACTCGTCACGATTGGCCGCCACCACGAACGGAAAGCGCCGGCTCACATCGATGGCCAAGCCTACGAGACACATGGCACGAAGACCTCCACATGCCGGGGGCCATGGCACCAGGGCGCCAGCGCTTGGGCCTCGCGCTCGATATGGGCCTGGACGGCGGCCGTGATGCCGCCAGGACTGCAATAAATCTCCATCCAGGTCTGCATGCCGTCTTTCTCGTCCGGGCGCTTCAACCACTGAGCCTGCAGATCGGGCCATGCCTGACGCAGGCGGCACTGCAGGCGCTGCACGGCCTCGGCGGCGGCCGCTGCGTCTTTCGAAGCCACCCGATAGTAGATGAAAAGCCAACGGTTCTCGGCAGCGCCGTCCCCTGCGTCCAGGGGCCTGGGTGTGAAGGATGTCACGTTCTTCCCCGCGGCTGGCCCCGGCCCGCGCGGGGGAGCGCCCCGCAACCGGCGGGCAGCTGGCCGGCACACCGGCCAGCACACCGAGCTGAGCGACCGGGTTCAAACATCGGCCAGCAAAGGGTAGGGCACCGGCGACAGCCGCAATGCCGGAGTGTCCAACGCTGCCGCATGCAGCGTGCCGCCTTCGGTGGCTGACAGCTTCAACTCGACCAAACCCGCCGAGCCCCCCCGAGGATCCGGCGCGGCCAATACCACCAACCCACTGGGCTGAGCCGGGTCGGCGCTGTGAAAGATGTCTTGGCCCGGCGCCAGGGCCACCGGGCCGTGCACGAGAAAGCCCCGACGCTTGATCGTGCCGCGGAATTGACTGCGGGCCACCACTTCCTGCCCGGGATAGCAGCCTTTCTTGAAATGGACGCCGCCGACGCTTTCCAAGTTGACCATCTGAGGCACGAACTGATCGACGGTGGCTGCGGTGATGCGAGGAATCCCGCTTTGCACCTCCAGCCAGAGCCAGCCGGCCTCGTCCAACGGACCGCGGGCTTGCAAGGCCGGTGCCAGCGTCGCAGACGGGCCGACCCACAACGCGCGCGCTTGACCGGCCACATCCGGCAGGCGGATCAACCGCCCGCCCTCGAAATCGGTCAGCGCCCACGGCTGTGCCGGCGCGGTCTGACGCACCGCCTCGCCAACCCAAGCCCACACGCGCCACTGCGAGGAAACATCGCTGAGCTGGACCTTGGCTCGCAAGACGAACATCGACAGGCGTTTGAGTGTGCTGGCCAACAGATCGGCGCTGCACACCAGTGCGATGCGGTCATCGGCCTCTCGCCACACGACGAATGTTGCCAACAGCCGCCCTTTGGGCGAACAATACCCAGCCAAACGGGCCTCCCCTCGGGGCAGGTGCACGATGTCCTGGGTGAGCTGGCCATGCAGGAAACTGGCGGCATCCTCGCCGCTGGCATGGATCACGCCGAGATGGGGCAAGGCCGTGGCGCCCTCCAAGCGCGCGGCCGTCATGATCAGGGTCTCATCCAAAGCTGCAGTCATGCGTCTATTATGATCACGGGCCCGAGAGTCTGCCCGCCACGGGGCGGGCCCGCCGGCCCCGGACCCCGATGAAACTGCTGCGACGCCTGCTGCTGCTGTGTGTGCTCGCTGCGCTGGCTTTGGCCGGCGTGGCGGCTTGGTGGCTGCACCGCCCGCTGGATCTGGCAAGCCCCACCGTGGAGCTGTCGGTGGAGCCGGGCATGAGCCCGCGCGCCATCGCGCAAGCCTGGGTGGCCGCCGGGGTGCAAACCTCACCCTGGCTGCTGTATGAATGGTTCCGCTGGTCCGGCCAGGCGCGCCGCATCCGTGCCGGCAGCTACGAAGTGACTGCGGGCACCACCCCGATGGCCCTGCTGGACAAAATGGTGCTCGGCGACGAAACCCTGGTGACGACGCGTCTGATCGAGGGCTGGACCTTTCGTCAATTCCGCGATGAACTGGCCCGTGCCGAGGGCTTGCGTGCCGACACGGCCGCCATGAGCGATGCCCAGATCATGGAAGCCCTGGGACGCCCCGGCCTGCACCCCGAAGGCCGCTTCTTCCCCGACACCTACGCCTACAGCCGCGGCAGCAGCGATCTGGCCGTGCTACGACGGGCCCTGCATGCGATGGATCGCCAATTGGCTGCCGCATGGGCACAACGCGCCGCCGACTTGCCACTGCGCACGCCCGATGAAGCCCTGATCCTGGCCTCCATCGTCGAGAAGGAAACCGGCTTGGACGCCGATCGTGGCCTGGTGGCCGGGGTGTTCGTCAACCGCTTGCGCATCGGCATGCGGCTGCAGACCGACCCGAGCGTCATTTACGGTCTGGGGGCGTCCTTCGACGGCAACTTGCGTCGGCGCGATCTGGAAACCGACACGCCCTACAACACCTACACCCGCGGTGGGCTGCCACCCACGCCGATTGCCATGCCCGGCAAGCGTTCGCTGCTGGCAGCCGTCAATCCGGAGCCCACGCGAGCGCTGTATTTCGTGGCCCGTGGCGACGGCAGCAGCGTCTTCAGCGAAACCCTGAGCGAGCACAACCGCGCCGTCAACCGCTATCAACGTCGAGGCCCCTGATGCCACCCGCTTGCGTGCCCGCATGCCGCTTCATCACCGTCGAAGGCATCGACGGCGCCGGCAAGTCGACCCATGTGACGGCCATCGTCGAGCGCCTGCGTGCCCAAGGCTTCGAGGTGGTGCAGACCCGCGAGCCGGGGGGGACCGCGCTGGCCGAAGCTTTGCGCGAGCTCATCTTGCACCGTCCCATGGACGCACTGACCGAGACCTTGTTGATCTTTGCCGCGCGACGCGACCATTTGCGCGAAGTGATCGAGCCCGCCTTGGCGCGCGGCGCCGTGGTCGTCTGCGACCGATTCACCGACGCCACTTTCGCCTACCAGGGGGCCGGACGCGGTTTCGACAAAGCGGTGCTGGGTCAGCTCGAAGCCTGGGTACAAGAGGGCCGGCAGCCGGACCTCACGCTGTGGTTCGACCTGCCGGCGGAGGTCGCTGCGCAACGCCTGACTCATGCCCGCCTGCCCGATCGCTTCGAGCAGGAGCCGCAGCGCTTCTTCGAACGCGTGGCCGACGGGTATCGAGAACGCGCGCGGGCCCATCCACAACGTTTCGTCGTGATCGATGCCAATGCCGCGGTCCCAGCCGTGCGCGCCCAGGTGGAAGCCGCCTTGGCGGCCCGCGGCCTATGACCGCCAACGAACTGCCTTGGCTGGCGACCTGGCTGCCGCTGATGCTGCGCAGCCAACGAGGGCATGCCCTGTTGTTGCATGGACCGGCCGCAGCCGGTCAGTTCGAGCTTGCGCTGGCCATGGCCCAGGCCTGGCTGTGCGAGGCTGCGCAGGCCGATGCAACGGCCTGCGGCCGGTGTGAAGCCTGCACCCTGTGTCGTGCCCATACCCATCCCGATTTGCGGGTGCTGGTGCCCGAGGCCATGGCAGCGACCCTGGGCTGGGAGCCGCCAGCCGAGCCAGACTCTGACTCCGGCAAGTCCAAGCCCAGCAAAGACATTCGCGTCGAAGCCTTGCGCGCGGCGATCGAGTTTGCCCAACAAACCTCGTCGCGAGGCCGCGCCCAAGTGGTGCTGATCCACCCGGCCGAGCGCATGAACGCGGTCTCGGCCAATGCCTTGCTCAAAGTCCTGGAAGAGCCGCCAGGCCGGGCCCGTTTCATCCTGTGCACCGCAGCGCCCGACCGTCTGCTGCCCACGCTGCGCAGCCGCTGCCAGCTCGTGCCCATGCCCAGCGTGCCGCGCGATCTCGCCCTGACCTGGTTGAGCGAGCAGGGCGTGCCATCGCCGGAGGTGTTGTTGGATGCGGCTGGAGGGCTGCCTTTGGTGGCGCTCGAATGGCACCATCGGGGCCTGCGCCCCGAGACCTGGGTGCGCCTGCCTCGCGCCCTGGCCGCCGGCGACGTACAGGCGGTGTCTGGCTGGCCCGTGCCGGTGCTGATCGATGCCATGAGCCGTTGCTGTGAAGACGCCATGCGCTTGGCCGTGGGCGGCTCACCACGCTACTTCCCCGCCGAAGCATGGCGCGGGCTGCAGCCGCGACTGCCCCCGCTGTTGGTTTGGCAGGCCGAGCTCAAACGTGTGGCGCGTCACGATGAGCATCCATGGCATGCGGCTTTGATGTGCGACGCCCTTGTGAGCAGCGCCAGCCGCGCCTTACACTGCACCGCATGAGCGAAGCGAACAGTCGTCCGCCCCACATCCTCACGCCGTCGCCTGTCGGGGGCTCGCACGCGCGCCCCAGTGTGATCCAATTGGTATTTCGCGAAAAAGGCGCCCTGTATGCCGCCTACATCTCGGTGTTCACCGAGGGTGGATTGTTCGTTCCCACCACGCGAGAATACCGGCTCGGGGAAGACATCTACCTGTTGCTGTCGCTACCCGACGACCCGCAACGCTATCCAGTGGCCGGCAAGGTCGCCTGGATCACGCCGGCCAATGCTTCGGGCGGTCGTACCCAGGGGGTGGGCGTGCGCTTTCCAAACGACGAGAAATCGCGCTTGCTCAAGGTCAAGATCGAGGAGCTGCTGGGCACGGCGATCCAGTCGTCCAAGCCCACCCAGACGATCTGACGCCCCGGAGTCCCTGCGCGGCTTGCGGGCAGCGAAATCTGGGCGACCGAGCCGTGGCGTCCTGCGGCACACTGCGGTGCGTGCGGACCGCAGCCAAGGCTTCCATTCCCATGTACGTCGATTCCCATTGCCATCTGAGTTTTCCGGAACTGCGTGATCAACTGCCAGCCATTCGTGCGGCCATGAGCGCAGCCGGCGTCCACCGCGCCTTGTGCATCTGCACCACGCTGGAAGAGTTCGAGCAGGTCCATGCGCTGGCACTCGAGCACGAAGGCTTTTGGGCCACCGTCGGGGTGCATCCCGACAACGAAGGGGTGCGTGAACCCACGGTAGACGAACTTGCGGCCTTGGCCACTCGGCCGAAAGTCGTGGCCTTGGGCGAAACGGGGTTGGACTATTACCGCCTGGGCTCGCGCACGCCGGCCGACATGGAATGGCAGCGCGAACGTTTTCGCGTGCACATCCGCGCTGCCCGAGCCGCTGGCAAGCCTTTGGTGATCCACACCCGCTCGGCTGCGCAGGATACGCTGCGCTTGATCGACGAGGAGGGGGCCAGCGAGGTCGGTGGCGTCTTTCACTGCTTCACTGAAACCCGCGAGGTGGCGCAAGCCGCGCTGGAACGCGGCTTCTACCTGTCGTTCTCGGGCATCCTGACGTTCAAAAATGCCGCCGAGCTGCGCCAGGTGGCCGCCGAGGTGCCGCTGGAGCGTTGCCTGATCGAGACCGACAGTCCCTACTTGGCGCCGGTGCCACACCGCGGCAAACTGAACAATCCCTCGTACGTGCCCTATGTGGCGGCCGAACTGGCCCGGCTCAAAGGCCTCAGTGTCGAGACGGTCGCACAGGCCACCCGCCACAATTTCGAGCGCTTGTTCGGCATCCCTGCAGCACAGTGATGCCCACGCCCAGCGGCGGATCAATCTTCATGTCGAACTTGAAAAAGATCGTCTATCTCATTGTCGTACTTTGTTTTTCTTCGGCAATCGCCGGGTCTTATGACGATTTTTTCCGCGCGCTGCGGTCTGACGATGCGCGCACGCTGGAGGCCCTGTTCGCCCGGGGCTTCGATCCCAACACCGTCGATCCGCAAGGGCGCAGTCCGCTGAGTCTGGCCTTTCACTACGAGGCCTACGAGGCGGCACGGGCGCTGGTGCGCCAGCCCGACTTCCGCTTCGACGAGCCCAATGCCGCCGGCGAAACCCCGCTGATGCTGGCCGCGTTGCGTGGGCAGTGGGAGCTGGCGCGGGCATTGCTGGTACGGGGGGCACGGTTGGATCGGCCCGGCTGGACCCCGCTGCACTATGCGGCCGCGGGTCCCGAGCCGCGCGTGGTGCAGCTTTTGATCGGCCATGGCGCGGCACTCGATGCACGCGCTCCCAACGGCAACACGCCCTTGATGATGGCTGCACGCTATGGCAGCGAAGCCAGCGCCTGGATGCTGCTGCACGCCGGCGCCGACCCCCGGCTGCGCAACGACGATGGCCTGACGGCGGCTGACTTTGCCCGCTCGGTCGAGCGTGTGAAGCTGGCCCGCGAGCTCGAACGCCGCGCTGGCGAATCCGACAACGTGTCGGAATCACGCTGACACGCGTTTTGGCCTTGCATCCACTGTCGAGCTGGGCATGGCGAGCCTAGAGTGGGGCCATGCGCAATGTCCAAGGAGCGTGGCCATGAACCGTTTGCACAGCAGCATCAATCCCTTCACCCTGATGATGGATCCGCAATCCGTGTTCGATGCCATGGAGCGGTCCGAGCGCCTCAAGCGCCTGCAAAGCCGAGTGTGCCGCCCGCTGGACAAACCTTTGCTCGGCCCGGTGCGCCCAGAGCTGTCCGCCTACGACGACATGATCGACGCCGAACCCTGCTCGGACGAAGATTGACCCCCCAGCGTCGCTGCCAGCCCACGGGGGGCCATCGAGCGAGCCGCCTGCAAACCCTGGCGAAAATGCGCTTGGGTCAAGGCGCGGGCCGCTTCGGCATCGCGCCGGCCCAAGGCGGCAAGAATGTCCCGATGTTCCTGCAGCGACTGCGCCAGTCGCCCCTCGCTCAGCAGCGAGTTGTGACGGTTGAGCTTCATCACCTTGCGCAAGTCGGTCACGATCTGCACCCGCCAACGGTTGTCTGCGATCTCAAGCAAGCGCATGTGAAACGCCTCATTGAGCGCGAAAAAGGCCTCGCGATCGTGCACGGCGGCTTCCAGCCGCGCGTGCAAGGCCTCCAACTCGGCCAATTGCGCCGGCGATGCCCTTTGCGCCACCTCCGCGGCCGCATCGCTTTCCAGCAGCATCAGCAAGTGATAGACCTCGCGCATGTCGCGCTCTGACACTTCGGTCACGTACGCGCCGCGCCGGGGCCGGATCGTCACCAGCCCCTCCGACGCCAGCACCTTCAGCGCCTCACGCAGCGGCGTGCGACTGATCCCGTAATCCCGTACCAGGGCCTGCTCGTCGATCCAACTGCCTGGCGGCAAGCGGTGCGTCAGGATGCGCTCGCGCAAGCGCTCGGCCACCTGCTCGTACAGAGGGCGGTCCTGCAAGGAGGAGGGCGGCGCATGCACGTTCATACCCCGATAGTGTCGCCGAAAGAGGGCGGGTGTGTCTATAATTCAATTTTGAATTACGATCAGCTCGCCGTCAGAGCGCGTCAGAGCGCTATAGCGACCGCAGGCCTTGGCCGGAAATTGCGAGCCTCGGCGTATGCTGCAGACGTCCCGGCCGGTGGCCGGGCCTCGACACGGAAGTCCACCATGGCCGAACACACGCCCGCGTCTTACCCGCCTGCCGATCTCGACGCTTGGAGAAAGGCCGCAGCCAAAGCCGCTCCTGGCGGCCGGCTCGAAGCATTGAACTGGGTCACCCCCGAAGGACTGGTGGTCAAGCCGCTGTACACGGCCGAAGACCTGCAAGGCCTGCCGTACACCAACACCTTGCCGGGCTTTCCCCCCTTCGTGCGTGGGCCTCAGGCCACGATGTACGCCTCACGGCCCTGGACGATCCGTCAATACGCAGGGTTCTCTACCGCCGAGGAATCCAATGCGTTCTACAAGAAATCCCTGGCCGCTGGCGCTCAAGGGATTTCGGTGGCTTTCGATCTGGCCACCCATCGCGGCTACGACAGCGACCATCCCCGCGTCACCGGGGACGTGGGCAAGGCCGGCGTGGCCATCGATTCGGTGGAAGACATGAAGATCCTGTTCGATGGCATCCCGCTGGACAAGGTCAGCGTCTCCATGACCATGAACGGCGCGGTGTTGCCAGTGCTGGCCGGGTATGTGGTCGCCGCGGAAGAGCAGGGCGTGGCGCAGGACCAACTCAGTGGGACCATCCAGAACGACATCCTCAAGGAGTTCATGGTCCGCAACACCTACATCTACCCGCCCGAGCCGAGCATGCGCATCATCGGCGACATCATCGAGTACACGGCCAAGAAGATGCCGAAGTTCAACTCGATCAGCATCTCGGGCTACCACATGCAAGAAGCCGGTGCCAACCAAGCGTTGGAGCTGGCTTTTACGCTGGCCAATGGCAAGGAGTATGTCAAAACCGCCTTGGCCAAGGGGCTGGATGTGGACGAGTTCGCGGGCCGCTTGAGCTTCTTCTGGGCCATCGGGATGAACTTTTATCTCGAGATCGCCAAGATGCGCGCGGCGCGGCTGCTGTGGTACCGCATCATGAGCGACTTTGGCGCCAAGAACCCCAAGAGCCTGATGCTGCGCACCCACTGCCAGACCTCGGGCTGGTCGCTCACCGAGCAAGACCCTTACAACAACATCGTGCGCACCACCATCGAAGCCTTGGCCGCGGTGTTCGGTGGCACGCAAAGTCTGCA
Source organism: Caldimonas taiwanensis NBRC 104434 (assembly GCF_001592165.1). Lineage (NCBI taxonomy): Bacteria > Pseudomonadati > Pseudomonadota > Betaproteobacteria > Burkholderiales > Sphaerotilaceae > Caldimonas > Caldimonas taiwanensis. Next base: position 37,756 of record NZ_BCWK01000004.1, on the reverse strand, counting down.
CACCAACAGCTTCGATGAAGCCATCGCACTGCCCACCGAATTTTCGGCCCGCATCGCGCGCAATACCCAGTTGATCATTCAAGAAGAAACCCACATCTGCAATGTGATCGACCCCTGGGCGGGTTCGTACATGATGGAGCGGCTCACCCAGGACATGGCCGACAAAGCCTGGTCGATCCTCGAAGAAGTCGAGGCCATGGGTGGCATGACCCGCGCCGTCGAATCCGGATGGGCCAAGCTCAAGATCGAAGCCAGTGCCGCAGAAAAACAAGCCCGCATCGACTCGGGCAAAGACGTGATCGTCGGCGTCAACAAGTACCGGCTGGACAAAGAAGACCCGATCGACATCCTCGAAGTGGACAACCTCAAGGTGCGTCAGCAGCAAATCGAACGGCTGCAGCGCATCCGCGCCACGCGTGATGCCCAGGCGGTCCAAGCCGCGTTGGACGCCTTGACGCGCTGCGCGGAATCGGGCCAAGGCAATTTGCTGGAACTGTCCATTCAGGCCATGCGCGTGCGGGCCACCGTTGGGGAAGTCAGCGACGCATTGGAGAAGGTTTGGGGGCGCCATCGCGCCGATACGCAAAAGGTGACTGGGGTGTATGCCGCCGCTTATGACTCGGCCGAAGGGTGGGAACGGCTCAAGACCGAGATTGCCGCCTTTGCCGAGGAAGCTGGCCGCCGTCCGCGCGTGATGATTGCCAAGCTCGGGCAGGACGGTCATGACCGCGGTGCCAAGGTCGTGGCCACGGCTTATGCGGATCTGGGCTTCGACGTGGACATCGGGCCACTGTTCCAAACCCCGGAGGAATGCGCCCGCCAAGCCATCGAAAACGACGTGCATGCCGTGGGCATCTCCACGCTGGCGGCGGGTCACAAGACCCTGGTGCCGGCTCTGATCAAAGCCCTGCGTGAGCAAGGCGCCGACGACATCATCGTCTTCGTCGGCGGCGTGATCCCTCGCCAGGACTATGACTTCCTCTACGAGGCCGGGGTCAAGGGCATTTACGGGCCAGGCACCCCCATTCCCGCCTCGGCCAAGGACGTGCTCGAGCACATCCGCATGCAACTCCAGCGAGCCTGAGTGCCGTGAACGAGCGCAGCCCGTCCGAATCGCTCGCGGCCGACTTGCCCCCTGCGGATGCGATGCTGCTGTCGCAACTGCTGGGTGCATCCGGCGCTGCGCAACGTCGGGCCCTGGCCAAAACGATCACCCTGCTCGAATCCACACGTGCGGATCACCGACAGCGCGCCGACGCCCTGCTCACGCAATTGCTTCCCCACAGTGGACGCAGCTTTCGGCTGGGCATCTCCGGCGTGCCTGGCGTGGGCAAGAGTACCTTCATCGAAGCCTTGGGTCTGTATCTGATCGAGCAGGGGCACCGTGTGGCGGTGCTGGCCATAGATCCGTCCTCCAGCGTCTCGGGTGGCTCCATCCTGGGCGACAAGACTCGCATGGAGCGGCTGTCGATGCATCCGCAGGCCTACATTCGCCCCAGCCCCTCGGGTGGAACCCTGGGCGGGGTGGCCGAACGAACCCGCGAAGCCATGCTGGTGTGCGAAGCCGCAGGCTATGACATCGTGATCGTCGAAACCGTGGGCGTGGGCCAGAGCGAAACCGCGGTGGCCGGGATGACCGACATGTACGTGCTGCTGCAATTGCCCAACGCCGGCGACGACCTGCAAGCCATCAAGAAAGGCGTGATGGAATTGGCCGATCTGGTGGTCATCAACAAGGCCGATCTCGACCCCGTTGCAGCCACGCGGGCCCAGGCGCAGATCACCTCGTCACTGCGGCTGCTCGGCCAGCGTGGCCAGCCAGACCATGCGCCGCATGACCCGTCGGTCTGGCACCCCCAAGTGATGCAGTTGAGCGCGCTCAAAGGCGACGGTCTGGACCGCTTCTGGCAAGCCGTGTCGCGCTACCGCGAGCTGCAAACGGCCAACGGCCGGCTCGATGCGCGCCGCCGCCGCCAAGCCCTGGCTTGGATGTGGGATGGCGTGCATGCCGGCTTGCGACAGCGATTCCTTCAACATCCGGCTGTTGCCCCCCAACTCGGCGAGATCAGCCGCCAAGTCGAGGAGGGCAGCCTGCCGGCTTCCACTGCGGCGCGCCGGCTGCTGGCGTCGTTCATGTCCGACCTTCCCCCGGCCCATTGACCCGGTCCCCTTTCACGGAGTGCCCATGCAACACATCCTCGAAGAACTCGAAAGAAAACGCGCTGCAGCCCGGCTGGGCGGAGGCCAAAAGCGCATCGATGCCCAACATGCCAAGGGCAAGCTCACGGCGCGCGAGCGCCTGGAATTGCTGCTCGATGAAGACAGCTTCGAGGAATGGGACATGTTCGTGGAGCACCGTTGCACCGACTTTGGCATGGCCCACACCAAGATCCCTGGCGATGGCGTGGTCACCGGCTACGGCACCATCAACGGACGTCTGGTGTTCGTCTTCAGTCAGGATTTCACCGTCTTTGGCGGCGCGTTGTCCGAGGCCCATGCCGAAAAGATCTGCAAGATCATGGACCAGGCGATGAAGGTCGGCGCACCGGTGATCGGCCTGAACGATTCGGGCGGTGCGCGCATTCAGGAAGGCGTGGCTTCCCTGGGGGGCTATGCCGAGGTGTTCCAGCGCAACGTCTTGGCCAGCGGCGTGATCCCGCAAATCAGCCTCATCATGGGGCCTTGCGCTGGTGGGGCGGTCTACAGCCCGGCCATGACCGACTTCATCTTCATGGTCAAAGACTCTTCGTACATGTTCGTCACCGGTCCCGAGGTGGTCAAGACGGTCACACACGAAGACGTCACGGCCGAGCAACTCGGCGGGGCCACCACCCACACCACCAAAAGTGGCGTGGCCGACCTGGCCTTCGACAACGACGTGGAAGCGCTGCTGATGTTGCGACGCTTCTTCAACTACTTGCCGCTGAACAATCGAGACAAGCCCCCGGTGCGACCCAGTGGCGATGCGCCCGATCGGCTGATTCCGTCGCTGGACACCCTGGTGCCGGAAAACCCCAACAAGCCCTACGACATCAAAGAAGCCATCCTGAAGGTGGTGGACGATGGCGACTTCTTCGAGCTGCAGCCCGACTACGCGCAAAACATCGTGATCGGCTTTGGCCGCATGGACGGCCACACCGTGGGCTTCGTGGCCAACCAGCCGTTGGTGCTGGCCGGCTGTCTGGACATCAAGAGCTCGATCAAGGCGGCGCGCTTCGTGCGCTTTTGCGATGCTTTCAACATCCCGGTGGTGACCTTCGTCGACGTGCCCGGCTTCATGCCGGGCACCAGTCAGGAGTACGGCGGCATCATCAAGCACGGCGCCAAGTTGCTGTACGCCTATGCCGAAGCCACGGTGCCCAAGATCACCATCATCACCCGCAAAGCCTATGGGGGTGCCTATGATGTGATGGCCTCCAAGCACTTGCGCGGCGACGTGAACCTGGCGTGGCCCAATGCCGAGATCGCAGTGATGGGGGCCAAAGGGGCGGTCGAGATCATCTTCCGCGAAGACAAGTCCGACCCTGCCAAGCTTGCCGCACGAGAAGCCGAGTACAAGGCCCGCTTCGCCAACCCCTTCGTGGCCGGTGCGCGCGGCTTCATCGATGACGTGATCCAACCGCACGAGACGCGCAAGCGCATCTGCCGCAGCCTGGCCATGCTCAAGGACAAAAAGCTTGACAACCCCTGGCGCAAGCACGGGAACATCCCCCTCTGACCGCCGGGAGTCCGAAGATGTTCGACAAGATCCTGATTGCCAACCGCGGTGAGATCGCTTGCCGCGTGATCAAAACCGCCAAAAAACTCGGCATCCAGACGGTGGCCGTCTACTCCGAGGCCGACAAGGATGCCTTGCACGTGGAGCTGGCCGATGAGGCCGTGCTGCTGGGCCCCGCGCCCAGCCGTGAGTCTTACTTGGTGGCCGACAAGATCATCGCCGCAGCCAAGCGCACCGGCGCTCAGGCGATCCACCCCGGCTATGGCTTTCTGTCCGAAAACGAGACCTTTGCCCGCCGCGTGGAAGAAGAGGGGCTGGTGTTCATCGGCCCGAAGCACGAAGCCATCGCTGCCATGGGCGACAAGATCGCCTCCAAGAAGCTGGCCCAGGAAGCCGGTGTCAACACCATCCCCGGCTGGAACGATGCGATCGACACGCCCGAGCAGGCCGTGCAAATCGCCCGCGAGATCGGCTATCCCGTGATGATCAAGGCCAGCGCCGGTGGCGGCGGCAAGGGCCTGCGCGTGGCCTACAACGACAAAGAAGCCTTCGAAGGTTTCAATTCCTGTCGCAACGAGGCCCGCAACAGTTTCGGCGACGACCGCGTCTTCATCGAAAAATTCGTCGAAGAACCGCGGCACATCGAAATCCAGGTGCTGGGCGACGCCCACGGCAACATGGTCTACCTGTGGGAGCGTGAATGTTCCATCCAGCGCCGGCACCAAAAAGTCATCGAAGAGGCGCCCAGCCCCTTCATCAGCGAAGCCACCCGCCGCGCCATGGGCCAGCAAGCCGTGGCGCTGGCCAAAGCCGTGAAATACCAAAGCGCAGGCACCGTGGAATTCGTGGTCGGCAAAGACCAGAGCTTCTACTTCCTGGAGATGAACACCCGCTTGCAGGTGGAACACCCGGTGACCGAATGCATCACCGGACTGGATCTGGTGGAGTGGATGATCCGCATCGCTGCGGGCGAAAAACTGTCCTTCGGCCAAGATGACATCGCCCGCCGCGGCTGGGCCATCGAATGCCGCATCAATGCCGAGGACCCGTTGCGCAACTTCCTGCCTTCCACCGGACGTCTGGTGCGCTACCTGCCCCCGCCGGCGACCATGGAGGCATCCCAGCCCGTGCCCGAGCAGGGCGGGGTGAGGGTGGACACCGGCGTCTATGAAGGCGGCGAGATCCCGATGTACTACGACTCGATGATCGCCAAGCTCATCGTCCATGGGCGCGATCGAGCCGACGCCATTGCCAAAATGCGCGAGGCCCTCAACGGCTTCGTGATTCGCGGCGTGGCCAGCAACATTCCCTTCCAGGCCGCGCTGCTGGCGCACCCCGATGTCCAGGCCGGACGGTTCAACACGGGATTCATTGCCCAGCACTACCCACAAGGCTTATCCCCCCGCAGCGTCACGCATGAGGATCCGCTGTTTCTCGTGGCGCTGGCAGCAGCGACCCATCGCAAGTATCGGGAGCGCGCCTTGGGCATCGGTGGGCAGATGGCCGGCCACCAGCCCCGTGCGGTCATCGACCATGTCGTGGTCGTCAAGGGCGAACAGGGCCAACATACTCACCATGCCGTGCAGGTGCTTGGCCCTGCCGGCGGCGCCGTCACGGTGCGCATCGGTGAGCAGCTCTACGACATCGACAAAGACTGGCGCTTTGGCGGCGTGCGCGCCAGCGGCCGCTGCAATGGCCGCCCGTTCACCGCACAAATCGAGCGCCATGGCGTGTGGCTGCAAGTGATGCACAACGGCGCACACATCGAAGCGCTGGTCTTGTCCCCCCGCGCAGCCGAGCTGTTCAAGCTGATGCCCTACAAGGCGCCACCGGACACCAGTAAATTTTTGCTCTCGCCGATGCCCGGATTGCTCACTCAATTGCTAGTGCAGCCGGGGCAGGCCGTGCAAGCCGGCGAACGCTTGGCCGTGATCGAAGCCATGAAAATGGAAAACGTGCTCACGGCCGCCCGCGATGGCGTGGTCGCCGAAATCCTGGCCACGCCCGGCGAAAGCTTATCGGTCGACCAACCCATATTGAGGTTCGAATGAGCGCCGACATCGACGATCGGCCCTTCAGAATTTTGGGCATTCAGCAAATCGCCATCGGTGCAGCCGACAAACAGCGTCTGCACGCGCTGTGGGTGGATTTGCTCGGGCTGAAGGTCAAGAGCCGCTTCGTTTCCGAACGCGAGAATGTGGATGAAGACATCTGCGAGCTCGGCCACGGACCTACCGCGGTGGAAGTGGACTTGATGCAGCCGCTCGATCCCCACGGCAAGCCGGCTGTGCACACCACGCCGCTCAATCACGTCGGCCTGTGGGTGGACGACCTGCCCAAAGCCGTGGAATGGCTCAGCGCGCGCGGCGTGCGCTTCGCACCGGGCGGCATTCGCAAAGGCGCCGCTGGTCACGACATCTGCTTCATCCACCCCAAGGGTAACGATGAATTTCCATTGGGCGGGGAGGGTGTGTTGATCGAGCTCGTTCAGGCCCCACCCGAGGTCATCGCCGCGCTGTCCTGAAGCACCTGCGCGTGGCGCCTCAGAGCCCTTGGCCCTGGCGGCTGGCTGCGGGGGGCGGTCGCGCATCCCATGGAATTCGATCTATGCTTGTCGCGGGGGGGCTTGGCCCATGGAATCCACCTTCACGGACCGACGGCAAGCGGGCGAGCGACTTGCCGATCAGCTCGGTGACTTGCGCGACCGTCACCCCGTGGTGTTGGCCTTGCCACGCGGCGGTGTGTTGGTGGCCGCACCGATCGCCCAGCGCTTGCAAGCGGCACTCGATGTCTTGCTGGTGCGCAAGATCGGCGCGCCTGGCCAGCCCGAACTGGCCGTCGCTGCGGTCGTCGAAGGCCAGCCGCCACACATGGTGGTCGACGAAGCCTTGTGCCGCGACACCGGGGCCGATGCGCGCTACCTGGCCGATCAGGAGCGCGACGCCCTCCAGGAAATCGAGCGCAGGCGTGCGTTGTATCGCCATGGCCGGCCGCTGCCCCCACTTGGCGGCCGCACCGTGATCGTGGTCGACGATGGATTGGCCACCGGCACGACCATGAAAGCGGCCTTGCGCGGCCTGCGCCCAGCACAGCCCGCTGCGGTGATCCTGGCCGTGCCGGTGGCTGCAGCCGACAGCCTGGCCGTGCCGGTGGCTGCAGCCGACAGCCTGGCCGTGTTGGCCCGGCAGGTCGATCGCATCGTCTGCTTGAGCCAACCCTCATGGTTTCGCGGCGTCGGAGCACACTACCTCGACTTTCACCAGGTGCCCGACGCCGAAGTGCTGCATTTTCTGGCAGCGCTGAAGCGCACGGACTGGTCTAATGATCGATAATGTATATTATGTCAAATTATTGGTGCCGATCACCAAGCGCGACAGCCCGCCCCCGGCCGACGATCGGTCCGTCGGACATGGCCGCGTTCAGCGCCGCTGGGGCCATGATGAGCGCAAACGTTCGACGGCCTGCAAGGTCGTGGCCACATGTCCTTCCGGATTGGGGTCATGATGAACATGGACGATTCGGCCCTCCGGACTGATGACATAGGAAATGCGGTCGGCCATTTGGGATCGCGCGGCGATTTGGGCCTGGTAGGCACGGATGACCCGGGCGCTTTCATCGGCACCGACGGCAAACTTGTTGCGGCACGCCTCGATCGAAAAACGCTGAAGCGTCTGGATGTCGTCATTGGAGACCCCAATGACCGTGGCGCCCAGCACGGCAAACCGATCACTGGCCTGCGCGAACAGGTTGGCCTCGTAAGTGCAGCCGGACGTAAAAGCCTTGGGGTAGAAGTACAAGACCACAGGTCCGCGAGACAAGGCTTGTGACAGGTCGAACTCAAAGACTTCGCCTGCGCGAGCGGCCTGGATGGTGAACAGTGGCGCGAGCTGCCCAGGCTTCAGGACGGCTTGGGCTGCGGTATGCGCCCAAGCCAACATCGCCACTGCAACCGCTTGGCGAAAGAAATCGGCCACACGCATAGGGCACTCCTTCGGAGAGAATGTCCGTATGCTAGCGGTGTGCCGCTCAGCATCGTCCATGCGAGGCCTTGCCCCTGGCGCCCAATGGGAGACTCGATGAGTACTGCAACCGCTATCCTGGCCTTCAGCGCTGCCGCCGCTGTTTTGACCATCACGCCCGGCCTGGACACGGCCCTCGTCTTGCGCACCGCGGCGGTCGAAGGCCCGCGGCCGGCCTGGCGTGCAGGCGTGGGCATCGTCTGCGGAGTGCTGGCCTGGGGGCTGCTCGTGGCCTTGGGCCTGGGGGCCTTGCTGGCCGTGTCGGAAGTGGCTTATGGTCTGTTGCAGATGGCTGGGGCAGCCTATCTCCTCTACCTCGGCGCACGCCTGCTGTGGACCGTCTTCACGACGGCCCCGGTGGCCTTCCAGTTCAACGCGGCCAGCCCGAGTTCGGACGGCAACGGCGGTGCGGGCTGGTTTCTTCGAGGGCTGCTGACCAACCTGCTCAATCCCAAGGTCGGCGTGTTCTATGTGAGCCTGCTGCCCCAATTCATGCCTGCGCAGGCCGACGTGCTGTCCCTCAGTGTCGTGATGGCGGGCATCCATGCCGCCATGGGGCTGGTCTGGTTTGGGGCCCTGATCCTGGCCACGCGGCCGCTGGCGGGCTGGTTACGACGGCCCAGCATCGTGCACACGCTCAATGCCATGACCGGCATGGCGCTGATGCTGTTCGGGCTGCGCCTGGCGCTGTCCAAGCCCGGCACCTAGCATTCAGGCATCGCGGCGCCTTGCCGCCGTTGGGCGCATCAGCCCTTCCTGAGCCACGGAGGCGACCAAACGCCCATCATGGGTGTAAATTTGCCCGCGGCTGAAGCCGCGCGCGCCACCCGCCCATGGCGATTCGGTGGTGTAGAGCAGCCACTCGTCCATGCGAAAGTCGCCATGGAACCACATGGCGTGGTCGAGGCTGACCACCTGGACATTGCCTTTGTAAAAGCTCAAGCCATGGGGCATGAGCGCCGGCCGCAGCAATCCGAAATCCGACGCGTACGCCAGCATGGCCTGGTGCAGCACCGGATCATCGGGCAGCCGATCGGCCGCGCGCAGCCAGGCATCGTGTCGGGGCGGTGCAGGCGGTGGATCGAAGGCGTCCAGTGGCGTCAGTGGCCGGATCTCGATGGCCGTCTCGGCATGGAGCACACCGCGCAGCGACTCGGGAACTTTGTGCAGCCAGGCTTGACGCAGCTCCCATTCGCTGACCAAACCGTCAGGGCCGGGCACTTGCGGCATGGTGCTGGCATGACTGGCGCCCTCCTCCGTCACATGGAACGAGGCCGCGAAGTTGAAGATGGGTTGTCCGTGCTGGATGGCGACCACGCGCCGTGTGGTGAAGCTGCCACCGTCGCGGATGCGTTCTACGTCATACACGATGGGAGCATGCTTGTCCCCGGGGCGTAGAAAGTACGCGTGCAGGGAGTGGATGCGGCGCAAAGGATCGACCGTGCGAGCCGCAGCCATCAGGGCTTGGCCCAGCACTTGGCCACCAAACACGCGCGGGCTGCCGATGTCTCCACTGACACCGCGAAAGAGATTGAGTTCGAGCTGCTCGACCTGAAGCAGCTCGACGAGTTCTTGGACGACGAGTTTCATGTCCGGAGGATGGCTGGCGCCACATGCGCCATGCGCTGTGTGCTTTGCATCAGCAACTGCGCAGGCCCAGCTTGGCAAACAAGCTTTGATCGCGCTCCCAGTCTGGATTGCCGGTGGTCAGCAGCTTGTCGCCGTAGAAAATCGAATTGGCCCCGGCCAGAAAGCACAGCGCCTGCACGGCCTCGCTCATTTGCTGGCGCCCGGCCGACAAACGCACCCGAGCGGTAGGCATGGTGATGCGCGCCACGGCGATGGTGCGCACGAATTCGAGCGGGTCCAGCGGGTCCAGGCCATGCAGGGGCGTGCCCTCCACTTGCACCAGATGGTTGATCGGTACCGACTCCGGATACGGGTCCATGTTGGCCAGCTGAGCGATGAGCCCGGCACGCTCTTCCCGCGATTCGCCCATTCCCACGATGCCGCCACAACAAACGTGCATGCCCGCAGCGCGCACATGTTCCAAGGTGTCCAAGCGATCTTGGTAGTCGCGCGTGCTGATGATGCGGCCGTAGGCCTCGGGGGCCGTGTCGAGATTGTGGTTGTAGTAATCCAGCCCCGCCTCCTTGAGCGCGCGCGCCTGACGGTCGGTCAGCATGCCCAGGGTGCAGCAGGTCTCCAAACCCAGGTCTTTGACCGCGCGCACGAGTTCGGCCACCTTTTCGATGTCGCGGTCTTTGGGCGCTCGCCAAGCCGCGCCCATGCAGAAGCGGCTGGCACCCTGCTCTTTGGCCGCCGCCGCCGCACGGCGCACCTCGTCCACATCCAGCAGCTTGCCGGCCTGCACGCCGGTGTCATAGTGCACCGACTGAGGGCAATAGCTGCAGTCTTCGGGGCAGCCACCGGTCTTGATCGACAGCAGCGTCGAGCGCTGCACCTCGTTGGCATCGAAGTGCTGACGGTGCACTTGTTGCGCCCGATATAGCAAATCATTGAATGGCAGCTCGAACAAGGCCAACACGGCTGGCCGAGGCCAGCGCGGCGCATCCGGCTCGGCAGGTTTGCCAGGCCGGATCAGGTGAACGGGCTGAGACGAGACGGTGGCTTCGGTCATCGTTCGAGAGCGTGTGCAGCAATGAAACCCGCAGTGTATCGCCCCGGCCGTTCACGAGACCGGACCGGGCAGACTGGGCCTCGCACGCGGGGGCGCCGGACGACGCGGGCCCCAAGCGCCCTCCATGATCGCTTCATGCAGACGTCGTACTGTCGCAGGCAGATCATCGGCTTGCCCCAAGCCGCGCAGTACAGCCACGCCCGCGGCACCACAGCGCGCTGCTTCGCGGGCCCGGGCCTCGTCCATGCCCGCGATGGCCACCACCGGACAATCGAGCAACTGGCACCAGTAGGCCAGGTTGTCCTCGCCTTGCGCCATCCAAGGCATCTGCTTGGTCGTGGTGGGATGAATCGGTCCGCAGGCGATGTAGCTCGGACGCAGTGTCAAGGCCCGGCAGACCTCCCAGTGGCTGTGCGTACTCAAGCCCAGCCGCACGCCGGCGCGGCGCAGCGCAACCAAGGCCTGCGCGTCCAGCGCGAGCAGGTCTTCCTGCCCCAAGTGCACACCATACGCCCCTTCCTCCAAGGCCAAGGCCCAGTGGTCGTTGATGAACAGCTGCGCGCCTACGGCCTGCGCCGCACGGACGCTGCGCCGCACCGCCTCGCGCAGCGCGGGATCCGGGGCCCGTTTGATGCGCAGCTGCAGGCTTCGCACCCCTGCGGCCAGTAGGCGTTCGATGCCTTCGGCACTGTCGGTGATGGCATACAAGCCCAGCACCGGTCGCTGCAGGGGCGCAAACCCCTCCGTCTCGTCCACGGGCCAGTCGGGCTGTCGCAACCGAGGCAGGTTGGCCAGTCGGCTGGCAAATCCCCCACCCGGCCGCACCGGGCCGGCGCCCTGCCCCGCCGGATGGCCGCGCCGCAGAGCCTCGGCCGTGGCCATCTTGGCCAGCACCAGCGCATCGGCCTCGCAATGCCCCCAAGCCAGGGCAGCGGCGGCCGAGGCCGCGAACACGCAACCGCTGCCGTGATGATGCTGCGTGTCGATGCGTGGCAGATCCAGCCAGCCCTCGGCCTGGGGCGTGAGGATCCAGTCACGGGCCCAAGGCCCGCCGGCATCGCCGCCGGTGATGGCCACGGCCCCAGGGCCCAGGGCTTGCAAGGCGCGGGCTGCGCTCGGCAGCGAATGCTCGTCCCGGAGCTCTCGGTCGAGCAGCCAGGCGGCCTCGTGGCGATTGGGGGTGATCAGCGTTGCCCGGGGCAGCAGCTCGTCGAGAAAGGCTTGGCGCAACGCGGCATGGGCAAACACGGCCCCGGTGCTGGCGGCCCGCACCGGGTCGAGCACCAAGGCCACCGCAGCCTGTTCGCGCAGGCGGTCGACCCAGCGGGCCACGCACAGCACATTGTCGACGCTGCCCAACAAGCCGAGCTTGATCGCCCGTGGCGGCAGATCCTGCGCCAGCGCCGCCAGTTGGGCCTCGAGCACGTCCGCATCCACGGCATCGACGCGCAACACGGCCCGTGAGTGTTGCGCCGTGAGGGCAGCCACCGCGGTGCAGCCGTGTACGTCGAAAGCCTCGAAAGCTTTGAGATCGGCTTGCAGGCCGGCCCCGCCTCCGCAATCGGAGCCGGCGATGCTCCAGACGATGGGCGGCTTCACAGGTCGAAGGGCCGTCCGGCCACGGGCGTCGAGGCCACCGCCATGGATTGCGGTTCGATCAGGCCGCTGCAATAGCCTCGTCGTCCGGCCTCGATCGCATGACGGAAGGCCGTGGCCATGCCCACCGGATCGCGGGCATGGGCCACGGCCGAGTTCAACAGCACGGCGTCGAAGCCCAGCTCCATGGCCTGCGCGGCATGCGAGGGCGCCCCGATGCCGGCATCGACGATGAGCGTGGCCTCGGGCAGGCGGGCGCGCAGCGTGCGCAGCGCCCAGGGGTTGAGCAGCCCCTGCCCTGAGCCGATCGGGGCGGCCCACGGCATCAGGATGCGACACCCCACATCGAGCAGGCGCTGGCAAGTCACGAGGTCATCGGTGCAATACGGGAACACTTCGAATCCCTCTTTGACGAGCTGGCTGGCGGCTTGCACCAGTTCGAAGGGATCCGGCTGCAAGGTGTGCTCATCGCCCACCACTTCGAGCTTGATCCAATGGGTGTGCAACAGCTCGCGCGCCATATGCGCCAGGGTGACGGCCTCGCGGGCGCTGCGGCAGCCGGCGGTATTGGGCAGCAGCCGGACACCACTTTGGCGCACGATGTCGATGAATCCGTTGTCGGCGCCGCCTGCGGCCAGCTGGCGTTTCAGGCCCAGGGTCACCACCTCGGTGCCCGAAGCCTCGATCGCCTGGCTCAGCACTTGCGGGGAGGGATAGCCAGCCGTGCCAAGCAAAAAGCGGCTGCGTAGGCTGACGTCGGCCAGCATGAAATCGTCCGTGGGCATGGCTAGCCTCCTACGATGGGTTGAAAACACGTCACGCAATCGCCATCACGCAACACGCAATGGCTCCGTTCGCTTCGCGGCACGAACTCGCCATTGAGCGCCGTGGCAACGCTTTGTGGCTCCAGCCCGCGCAGCGCCAGCAGTTGGGCCAGCGTGGTGCCCACTTGGATCCGATGGACTTCATCATTGACCCGGACCTGGCAGGTCGCAGAGGAAACGTCGGTGTGCGTCATGCGGGATCGACCTCGGGGTGGAGGGCTGGCATCATCGCCGCGACCGCTTGCTCGACGAGCGCGGGCGCCAGCAACCAGCCGTGGCGAAACAGGCCGTTGATGCGAGTCAGCCCCGGCAGCATCTCCACGCAAGGCAAGTTGTCGGGCAAGGCCGGGCGCAGATTGACCTCGGTGTGGACGAGGCGCGCTTCGGCCAGCTCAGGCACCACGCTGTGAGCCGCCGACAGCAAGGCCAAGGTGCTGCGCACGGACACCGGCGAGCGATCTTCGGATTCGATCTCGCTGGCCCCAACGACGATCACATCATCAGGGCGTGGCACCAGATAGACCCGCCAGCGAGGATGCAGCAAACGCACCGGCCGGTGCAGCACCACGCCCGGCGCGTGCAGCCAAAAGATCTCACCGCGAACGCCACGCACGGGCAGCGCAGGCCGCGCCCCCAGGCCACGCACATCGAAGACCCAGTCGTAAGCCTGCCCCTCGATTCGGCCGGGCTGCAGTTCGCGCACCGCAGCACCCCAGTGCCATCGAACGCCTTGCCCACTGGCGGCTTCGGTCAAGGCTTGCAGGGCTTGTACGGGATGGATGCACCCCTCCTCGCGCAGCCACCAGGCATGGCTTGGCCCATGGATCGCCGGTTCGAGTTCGCGCAAGCGCTCGGGGCTCAGTGGCTCGGGTTGGTGGCCCTCGGGCGCCTTGGCCCGCAGCAGATCGAGCAAGCGCCGGGCCGCCCCGAGATCGCTGCCGTGAGCCAGCAACATGCTGCCGTCCACGCGCAGGTCCACGGGCATGGGCAGTTTGGCGACGATGCGCGGCCACAGCGTCAAAGAGCGCAGGCCCAACTGCGCCAGCTCGGTGGTGGCGCATTCGAGCTCGGCCACAGGGCTGAGCATGCCGGCAGCCGTCCAGGCCGCCGCCCCCCGCGCCAGCGGCCCCTCGCTGGGGTCGTACACGGTGACGCGGTGCCCGGCCTGCGACAACTGCCAGGCCAGCAGACGCCCCAACAGGCCCGCTCCGGCAATGCCGATGGACATCGCCGCCATGGCTCAGCCCTGAGGATGCAGCGGGATATAAAGCTCGCCACCAGCTTGGCGAAACTCCTCGGATTTCGCCGCCAAGCCTTCGGCCAGGGCCTGATCTTCCGAGATTCCCTGCTGGGCGGCGTATTCGCGCACCTCCTGGGTGATCTTCATCGAGCAGAACTTGGGCCCGCACATCGAGCAGAAGTGCGCAACCTTGGCACTGTCCTTGGGCAAGGTCTCGTCGTGGAATGCCCGCGCGGTGTCAGGGTCGAGCCCGAGGTTGAACTGGTCGGTCCACCGGAATTCGAAACGGGCCTTGGACAGCGCATCGTCGCGCGCGCGCGCGCCCGGGTGGCCCTTGGCGATGTCGGCCGCATGGGCGGCGATCTTGTAGGCGATCAAGCCTTGCTTGACATCGTCGCGATCGGGAAGACCCAGGTGCTCTTTGGGCGTGACATAGCACAGCATGGCCGTCCCGAACCAGCCGATCATGGCCGCGCCGATCGCACTGGCAATGTGGTCATAGCCTGGCGCAATGTCGATCGTCAGCGGCCCAAGTGTGTAGAACGGCGCTTCGTGGCAGTGCCGCAGCTGCTCTTCCATGTTGGCCTGGATCAGATGCATGGGCACATGGCCGGGGCCTTCGATCATGGTTTGCACATCGTGCTTCCAGGCGATCTGTGTGAGCTCCCCCAGGGTGCGCAATTCGGCGAACTGGGCTTCGTCGTTGGCATCGGCCAGCGAGCCCGGGCGCAGGCCATCGCCGAGCGAGAAGCTCACGTCGTAGGCCTTCATGATTTCGCAAATCTCTTCGAAATGCGTGTAGAGGAAGTTCTCGCGATGATGCGCCATGCACCACTTGGCCAGAATGGAGCCACCGCGTGAGACGATGCCCGTGCGCCGCCGCGCCGTCAGCGGGATGTAGGCCAGACGCACGCCCGCATGGATGGTGAAGTAATCCACCCCCTGCTCGGCCTGCTCGATCAGGGTGTCGCGGAAAATCTCCCAGGTCAAATCCTCGGCAACGCCGCCGACCTTCTCTAAGGCTTGGTAGATCGGCACGGTGCCGATGGGCACCGGTGAGTTGCGCAGGATCCAATCACGGGTGGTGTGAATGTTGCGACCCGTGGACAGGTCCATCACGGTATCGGCCCCCCAACGGATGGCCCACACCAGCTTTTCCACCTCTTCCTCGATGCTGGAGGTCACGGCCGAGTTACCGATGTTGGCATTGACTTTGACCAAGAAGTTGCGCCCGATGGCCATCGGCTCGAGCTCGGGATGGTTGATGTTGGCCGGAATGATCGCCCGGCCACGGGCCACCTCGTCCCGCACGAATTCTGGCGTGATCAGCTCGGGCAGGCAGGCTCCGAGCGGTTGGCCTCGCAGGCGCGCCTCGCGTTGCGCGTCGGCCAGGTGTTCACGCATCCATTCCCGGCGACCGTTCTCGCGGATGGCCACGAACTCCATCTCGGGCGTGACGATGCCACGTCGGGCGTAGTGCATTTGGGTGACGTTGCGACCAGCGCGTGCGCGGCGAGGTCGGCGCTGCAGGCCCGCGGCCTGGGCGCGCAAGGTTTGCAAGCGCTCATGGGCTGCGTCGCGCAGGCCATCATCCACGGCCTGTGCCACACGGCCCTCATAGGTCTGGGTGTCGCCACGGGCCTCGATCCAGGGCTGACGCAGCGCCGGCAGACCGCGTCGCACATCGATGAGCGCTTGCGGATCGGTGTAAGGGCCCGAGGTGTCGTACAGCGTGACCGTCTCGCCATTGGTGAGCTGCACCTCCCGCATCGGCACGCGCACCGTCGGGTGCAACTGGCCCGAGACCCAGACCTTGCGAGACGCGGGAAAGGGCTCGCGCGCCTGCGCGAGCCATTGAGCAAACTTGTCGGGGGCGTTCATGGGGGCTCCTTTCCGGTTCGTGGCTGCTCCGGAAAGTGCCCTTTGGGTGCTACCCCCTTTCAAGGGGGCCCCAACCCGCTCGGGCCAGGGGCGCAAGGGACAAATTCAGCTCTTCTTCCGCCGGTATTAACCGGATCAAGTTCATCGGGTTTGGCGTCGAACGCCATCTCAGCACACGGTGCACCCCGGAGCGTCGCTGAGTGTAGAACCCGGCCAGCAGCCGCGTCAAGACAGGACAGTGGGCGCTGCCGTCACGTGTCGTGTCATCGCGCTTGGGTTCGGGCACCCCGCGCAGGCGCACGCGATCGCTCAACGGGCCGGCTCCAGTCGCAATGTGGCTCCTTGCGCGTCGGCCGGTGCCCACAGCGGCACATATTCGACCTTGGCCCAGCGTTCGACGAAGTCATGGTAGTGGCGCGACAACACGATGCCGGATTGACCGCTGGAGTGCATCACGCGAGAGCGTGACGGATCGTGCACGTCATACAGGGCACGCAAGCTCGGCCCATGCTCGTTCAAGTAATGCTCGCCCGTGCTGGCATCGGCTCGCATGTTGACCCGCGCCACGTTCACCGTGTAGGTGTCTCCGCCCACGGGGACGCGCAGCTCGAACAGCGGAGCCAGCGCCTTGATGCGGCTGAAG
The DNA here is from genome assembly GCF_001592165.1 of Caldimonas taiwanensis NBRC 104434. Classification (NCBI taxonomy): domain Bacteria; kingdom Pseudomonadati; phylum Pseudomonadota; class Betaproteobacteria; order Burkholderiales; family Sphaerotilaceae; genus Caldimonas; species Caldimonas taiwanensis. The sequence continues at coordinate 21,194 of NZ_BCWK01000004.1, read as the reverse complement.
GGGCGGTGCTCGGCGCGGGATTGATGGACCTGACCCCACTGCCAGCGGGCGGGGTCGGGCCCCTGCAAGGATTCCAACTCCTCCAAGGCTTTGTGGAAGGCCGCGTCGATCTGCATTTGGCAGCTTTCGGTGACCTCAGGCGTGCGCTTGTCATCGCACCACCAGGCGTCGTCGCGCATCAGAATGCCTTCGACGGCGTCGCGGAAATTGCGTGACCCCGACATCGCACGGCCAAGAAATTCGGGGCCGACCTCGTCGGCCAGCAGCCCTTCGGTCAGATGCCGGATCCAAGCCCAGAATACCAGCGGCTCGGGCCGCTGTGCGGCCATCGTGCCATCGAACTGCGCGAGCATGGCCTGCACCGGTGCGGCCAGCCGGTGTGAAGACTGCGCACGGCGCAAATACGGCAGGAGCTTGACGGTGGCAAGCGAAAGCTCGTCGGCCTGCATCCGGGCGAAACTGTCCAAGTCGTGCCGCTGCTGCGCTTGCAGCAGGGCTTCGATGCGCTCTTGGCGGTAAGGCAGCGCCCATTCGCTGCCCAGATAATGCGGATAGTCCGGCCCGTGGATGCGTTGATTGGCCGTGGCGATCCACCCTCGCGCTGGATCGATCTCACGCGGCGTGAGGCTGGTATCGAGATAACCCACCCAGTCGTAGCGGGCCTCCCAGCCCGGTGCCGGCACCTGGCCTTTCAAATCATTGTCCGGTGCTCGCAGCGGCACCCGGCCGGCGGCCACCCAGCCGATACGTCCGTCGCGGTCGGCCACCACCATGTTTTGCATGGGGGCAATGTTCAGCGAGGCTGCAGCTTCAATGAATGCCGGCACGCTGGAAGCCCGGTTGATCGCCAGCGCCCCTTCCATCGAGGTGTTGGGCACGTCCAGCGCCGTCCAGCGCATGGCCAGTGCATACCGCGGCGCCTCCTTGGGGCCGGTCAGACCGTCCGCTCCGGCAGCCGGTGCATCCGAAATCACCGGGCCGTGACGCGTGGCCCGCACGGTGAACTTCACTTCGGCCCCGCCCCGCACACGCACGGTCTCCTCGAAGGTCTCGAAGCGCGCCCAGCCCTCGGGCGTGCGGTACAAGGATGGGTCTTCCGGATGAATTTCTTCGAGATAGAGATCTTGCACGTCTGGCCCGGTATTGGTGAAACCCCAGGCGATGTGCTCGTTTTGCCCGAGCACCACGACCGGCAACCCCGGCATCGTGGCCCCGGCCACTTTGAAGCCGGGCGCCTCCAGGCGTGCGAAGTACCACAAGGCCGGCGCACTGAGCTTCAAATGGGGGTCGTTGGCCAGCAAAGGATGCCCCGTCTGAGAACGCGCCCCCGAGACGACCCAGTTGTTCGAACCCAAGCCCTCGATGCCCGACGGCGGCGCAGCGTTCAATGCATGCTGTCCGAGCTTGCCATCGAGCTTGAGCGAACGATACAACGCGGCGTAATCGGCCAGCGGCAGGGGCGCCTCCCCAGGATACGGGGGCATGAGTTCGTTGATGCGCTGCACCGGCAGACTCAAGGCCAAACGCATGCGGATCAACTCCGCATTCCAGTTGGCGCCCAGGTCCCAAGCCATCATCGTGGTCCAGGCCAAGGTGTCGGCGGGTTCCCAACGCCCAGGCTGCAAGCCGAGGATGAGGAACTCCGGCGGACGCACATCCATGTGCTGTTCGACGAAGGCATTGATGCCCGCTGCATAGGCTTCGATGGCGCGGCGCGTCTCGCCCTGCACGGCTTGCCACTGGGCCTGTGCGGTGCGCCTCACCCCCAAGGCTCGCAGGAAGCGGTCGGTGTCCAAGGCCGACTCGCCGAACACCTCGGCCAACTGGCCACGACCAATGCGGCGGTGCATCTCCAGCTGCCACAGTCGATCTTGGGCATGCACGAAGCCCAAGGCAAACATCAGGTCTTCCAGGTTCTGCGCCCGAATGGTGGGGATGCCGTGTTCGTCGCGCACGATGCTGACCGGGGCGCTCAGCCCCGATACCTTCAATTCGCCCTCGGTCTTGGGCAGCACCAATGCGCGGTAGGTCCCTATGGCAGCGACCAGTGCCACCACGAGCAATAGCACGGCCGCCAGCATCCCTCTGAGCCACTTCACGGTTTCGTCTCCATCGGTCGATCGTATGCACCAAGGCCGCGATCCCGCGGGGACCGCGCGATGCAAGTTTGGCACACCCGTGCACACGGAGCCCAGTGCACCGCGTTGCGTCCTGTTGCGAGCCCGCATGCCCATCGGCTGCCGATGGATGCAGAATCACGAGGCATGAACATCATCATCCTGGACGATTATCAGGACGCCGTGCGCAAGCTGCGTTGTGCGGCCATGCTGGAGCCCTACAACGCCAAGGTCTTCACCAACACGGTCAAGGGCATTGGCCAACTCTCGGTGCGGCTGCGCGATGCCGACGTGCTGGTGCTGATCCGGGAGCGCACACAATTCCCTCGGCAGTTGCTGGAGAAGCTGCCTCGTCTGAAACTGATCTCCCAGACGGGCCGGGTGGGCCCGCACATCGACATCGACGCCTGCACGCGCCTGGGCATCGCCGTGGCTGAGGGGGTGGGTTCGCCGGTGGCGCCGGCAGAGCTCACGTGGGCCTTGATCATGGCCGCCATGCGGCGGTTGCCGCAATACATCGGCAACCTCAAGCATGGAGCTTGGCAGCAGTCCGGCCTGAAAGCCGCTTCCATGCCCCCCAATTTCGGCTTGGGCATGGTGCTCAAGGGCAAGACGCTGGGCCTTTGGGGCTACGGCAAGATCGGTCAATTGGTGGCCGGCTACGGCCGTGCTTTCGGCATGAAGGTGCTGGTGTGGGGCAGCGAAGCTTCGCGCCAGCGCGCCCAGGCCGATGGCTTCGAGGCCGCCTTCAGTCGCGAGGCCCTCTTCGAGTCCAGTGACGTGCTCTCGCTGCACCTGCGCCTGGTGCCCGAGACCCGGGGCATCGTCAAGCTCGATGACCTGCTGCGCATGAAGCCTACGGCGCTGTTCGTCAACACTGCGCGCGCCGAACTCGTGGAGGACAATGCCTTGGTCAGCGGGCTGAACAAGGGCCGCCCCGGGATGGCCGCCGTGGATGTCTACGAGACCGAACCGCCCTTGCCCGGCCACCCGCTGCTGCGCCTGGAAAACGCCGTGTGCACCCCGCACATCGGCTATGTCGAACAAGACAGTTACGAGCTTTATTTCAGCGCAGCATTTCAGAACGTCATCAATTTCATCGAAGGCCGGCCCACCAACCTGGTCAACCCAGACGCGCTGAAGGTCTTCCGCGGATGAGCCCGATCGCCATGCCGGGACCCCACACGCTGGCGGCGACCCGGCGGGTGCTGATGTTGGGCAACTTCGTCATCGGCTGTGGCGTCATGGTCGTGGGCGGCACACTCAACGACCTGGCGCGATCGTTGCAAGTGTCAGTGGCCGTGGCCGGCCAGCTCATCACGGCAGCAGCCGTCGTGATGGCCGCTGGGGCCCCCATGCTGGCCGTGTGGGTCTCGGGTTGGGACCGGCGGCGCCTGCTGGCCGGCGCTCTCGTCTGGTATGCCTTGGGCCATGGCCTGTGCGCCCTGATGCCCGATTACGACAGCCTATGGCCGCTGCGGGCCTTGACGATGCTGGCCGCTGCGGTGTTCACGCCTCAAGCGGCCGCCGCGATCGGGCACATGGCCCCGCCACAGCAGCGTGGGCGCAGCATCACGACCGTGTTTCTCGGCTGGGCCCTCGCCTCGGTCCTGGGCATGCCCCTGAATGCCTGGATCGGCGAAACCCACGGCTGGCGCGCGGCGATGGCCTTCGTCGCCCTGCTGTCCCTCATGGCGGCTGGGCTCGTTCTGCGCTGCATGCCAGCGGGCATCCAGCCCCCCGGGCTGAGCCTGCGCGCCTGGCGCGGCGTGATGACCCACCCGGTGTGGATGGCCATGGTCGGCGTCACGGCACTGGCCGGAGCCGGACAGTTCACTGTGTTCTCTTACTTCGCACCGTACTTTCGAGACGTGGTGCAGGCCACGCCCGGTCAGCTCGCGCTCATCTTCGGCTGGTTTGGTCTGTGGGGCCTGATCGGCAATCTGCTGCTGTCGCGCACGGTCGATCGCATCGGCGCGCACCGGGCGGTGGCCTGGTTGCTGGGTCTGATCGTGCTCAGCATGAGCCTGTGGCCACTGGCCCGTGGCCTGGCTCTGACGCTGCTCGTGCTGGTGCCCTGGGGTCTGAGTTGCATGGCCTCGAACTCGGCCCAGCAAGCTCGGCTCAGCCATGTGGCCCCCCTAATGGCGCCGGCGCTGATGGCACTCAACACAGCGGCCATCTACCTTGGGCAAGCCACAGGAGCCGCCGCCGGAGGCTGGCTGGTGGCCCACTGGGGCTACGACTGGCTACACCGGGTCGGGTTGGTTTGGGTGATCGCGGCCCTGGCCCTGAGCTTGTGGGCCCAACGGGTGTGTGCGCGCACCCCTTCCCTCAGCGAGGCCCCACCCGGCTAACCCGTGGCCCTCAACCCAGGGCGGACTGCAGCAGGGCCGGCAGCGGGCCAATGGCCCGCAAGGCATCCGGTGGTGCATCGGCCACCATGTCAGACCATGGCCAGGGGTCATGGAACCGCACCTCGGTGCGCCCGTCCGATGCGCGCACCACGTCGATCTGCCATGGCAGCTCGATTTCACGACTGCCATCGTCCATCACCACCGGCGTCACGCCGCCGGACAAGCCCAACACCAGCGTGGCTCCCGGGCACTCGGGCGGAATCCGCTTGGCAAAGACGACCAAACCGTGCGAGGACGCAGCCGCCTCGATCTTGGAGACCGTTTCATCGACATCGTAGGGGCTGACCAAGGCATGACGGCCAGGCCGGTCCACGGCGTCTTCCGTCTTTCCCCGCGCCAAAGGCGAGCTCAACGCGGCCATCACGACGGCCACACAACCCGTCATCCACAAGCGCAGCGGCGCGCGGCGGTGCAAAGAACGCGGCATGGGCTCCTCCTTCCAGTGCGAGGGATGATCAACACGTCACGCCTGCCCAGACGAGACAGGTCCCTTGGCCTTGCGGGCATCCGCCACCGATCCCGCGTTGCATGGGGGGCGCAGGGGCGGCCTGCGGCTTCGGTCAGCCTCGCCGATGGCGACGCAGGGTGAGGCCTGGGCACACCCCAGGCAACGACGCTGTTTTACAACGAAAAAGAGGCGCCTGCGTGAATTTCTGTTGACAGATCGAAATTTTTACAATCTGCTTCGCGCCTCTTTGCGGCGCGGATCAATCGTGCTTGGTGCCAAAGATTTTGTCGCCGGCATCGCCCAGACCGGGGATGATGTAGCCGTTCTCGTTGAGATGGCTGTCGATGGCAGCCGTCCAACACCGAACGTCCGGATGGGCGGCATCCAGTGCTCGCACGCCTTCGGGGGCTGCCACGAGCACCAACGCCCGGATGTCCTTGCAGCCCTTGCGCTTGAGCAGATCGATCGTGGCATTCATCGAGCCGGCCGTGGCCAGCATGGGGTCGATGATGAGGGCGGTGCGCGCCTCCAGGTTGCCCACGAAGTTCTCGAAATAGTGCTCGGGTTGCAAGGTGTCGTGGTTGCGCGACAGGCCCACGACGCTGATCTTCGCGTTGGGAACCATGTCCAGCACGCCGTCGAGCATGCCGATGCCTGCCCGCAAGATGGGCACGACCGTGACCTTCTTGCCTTTGATGCGATCGACTTCGGTGGGGCCGCTCCAGCACTGCAAAGTGACCTTCTCCAGCGGAAAATCGGCTGTGGCCTCGTACGCGAGCAGTCGGGCCACCTCGGAGGTCAACTCACGGAATTTCTTGGTTGAAATGTCGGCCTCTCGCAGCAGGCCGATTTTGTGCTTGACGAGGGGGTGCTGGACTTCGATGACAGGCATGGGATTCACCGGAAAACGGACCTCGGTGCGGCCGTGTGCCGAACCGCAATGCCCGCAGTGTAACGAGCCCGGCCTGGCCGTGGCCCATGCCGGCGGCTCAGCGCCGCTGCCGCAGCGCCTCGTACAGACAGATGCCGCTGGCCACTGACACATTGAGGCTTTCGACGACGCCACGCATCGGGATGGACACCAATTCATCGCAGGTCTTGCGGGTGAGCTGCCGCAAGCCCGTGCCCTCGGCGCCCAGCACCAGTGCCACCGGCACCTTCAGGTCGGCATCGAAAACGCTTCGCGACGCCTCCCCGGCCGTGCCGATCACCCAAATGTTGCGCTCTTTGAGCTCGGCCAGTGTGCGCGCCAAATTGGTCACCATGAAGTACGGCACCGTCTCGGCCGCGCCGCTGGCCACTTTGGCCACCGTGGCGTTCACGCCCACCGCGTGATCCTTGGGGGCGATCACTGCATGCGCGCCGGCGCCATCGGCCACGCGCAAGCAAGCCCCCAGATTGTGCGGATCGGTCACGCCGTCGAGCACGAGCAGCAAGGGCGCCACTTCCAGGCCGTCGAGCACATCGTCCAGCGATCGCGCCATGGGCAGGGGCTGAACCCGGGCGACCACGCCCTGGTGACGGTGTGTGCCGCACAGCCGTTGGAGTCGATCGTCATCACTGTCGATCAGCCGCACACCGGCTTCCTCGGCCCTGGCCAGGAATTGACGCATGCGCTGATCGCGCCGGCTGGCGTCGACATGGATGTCGACGATGGATTGCGGCGCGGTCTTCAAGCGCACCGTCACGGCATGGAAGCCGAACAGAATCTTCGCAGAGCTCAAGGTCGAATCTTTCGCGGGCAACCAACGATACTTGCGCGCGATGGTAGCGCCATCGCGTGGCCACGCGCGCTCAGACGGCTTCGGCCGGAAGCATCAAGCGGCCGGCTTCGAGTCGGATCTGACGGTCGCAACGGGCGGCAATGCCACGGTCGTGAGTGACGAGCACCAAGGTGGTGCCGCGCTCTCGGTTCAGCGAGAACATCAAGTCCATCACAGTTTCGCCCGTGGCGAAGTCCAAACTGCCCGTCGGTTCGTCGGCCAGCAGCAGTTCGGGTTCCACCACAAAGGCACGGGCCAGCGCCACGCGCTGCTGCTCGCCGCCGGACAGCACCCGAGGATAGTGGCCCAGGCGTTGACCCAGCCCCACACGCTCGAGCATCGCCGCCGCACGCTGGCGCGCATCGGGGCGGCCCTGCAGCTCCAGCGGCAACATCACGTTCTCCAGGGCGGTCAGATTGGCCATGAGCTGAAAGCTCTGGAAGACGAAGCCCACCTTGGCCGCACGCACTGCGGCACGCCGGTCCTCATCCAGGGCGAAAAGATCCACGCCGTCCAGCCGGACCGTGCCCGCAGTGGGCGTGTCCAGACCTGCAAGGATCGACAGCAAGGTCGATTTGCCCGAGCCGGAGGCCCCGACGATGGCCACCGATTCCCGCCGAGCCAGTGCGAAATCGATATCGTGGAGAATCGTCAGTGTGCCGGTGGAGTCCGTCACCCGCTTGGTCAGCCGCTCCACCGCAATGATGGGTTCAGTCATGATCGTGCGCTTGTCACAACGCCGCCACTTTATCGCGGCCCTCACAGTCCACCTGTTTGCCGGGTTATCGCTGCCGCGGGCGACCTGGGCCAATGCTCCGGCTCGCATCCTGGTGGTGGGCGACAGTTTGTCGGCCGAATACGGCCTTGCCCGCGGCAGTGGTTGGGTGGCGCTGCTGCAGCAGCGTCTGCAACGCGAGGGTATGGCAGCCAACGTCATCAATGCCAGCATCAGCGGGGACACCAGCGCTGGCGGGCGATCGCGCCTGCCAGCACTGTTGCGACAGCACCGCCCTACCCACGTGGTGATCGAACTGGGCGGCAACGACGCCCTGCGCGGTCTACCGCTGGAGGCGACCCAGCGCAATCTGACGGAGATGGTCCGCATGTCGCGCCAGGCCGGTGCTCGCGTGCTGTTGGTGGGCATCCAGGTGCCACCCAATTACGGCCGCGCTTACACCGAACGCTTTGCGGCCGTCTTCGAGCACGTGGCCTCTACCGAAAAGGTGCCGCTGGTCCCCTTCCTGTTGCGAGGGGTGGCCGATGTGCCGGAGGCCGCCAAGTTTTTCCAGCCCGACCGCATCCATCCGAACGAAGCAGCCCAACCGGTGCTGCTGGACAATGTGTGGCCCGCCTTGCGCCGCTTGCTGAAGTCCTGAGGTGCCTGGCATGCCCATCGTTCCCGTGGCTGCAGCCGAAGCGATCGCCGGCCTGAACCGCTTCGACACCATCATCGATGCTCGCTCGCCCTCCGAGTACGCCCTGGATCGCCTGCCCGGTGCGCGCAACTGGCCGTCTCTGGACGATGAGCAACGCCGTATCGTGGGCACGTGTTACAAGCAAGTCTCGGCTTTCGAGGCTCGCAAAATCGGTGCCGCCATGGTCGCCCGCAACATCGCCGCGCACATCGAGCGCGAGGTGATGGACAAACCGAAAGACTGGGCACCACTGCTGTATTGTTGGCGCGGCGGCCAGCGCTCTGGAGCCCTGGCTTTGGTGCTGGGACAGATCGGCTTTCGGGTTCATCTGCTCGAAGGCGGCTACAAGGCCTGGCGACGCCACGTGGTGCGCGACCTCGAGACCCTGCCCTCGCGATACACCTGGCGGGTCTTGTGTGGTCGCACCGGCTCGGGCAAAAGCCGTTTGCTGCAAGCGCTGCAGGCCCAGGGGGCGCAGGTGTTGGACCTGGAGGCCCTGGCCGAGCATCGGGGCTCGGTGCTTGGCCTGCTGCCCGGACGCCCCCAACCCTCTCAGAAGCAGTTCGAAACCCGCATCTGGCAGGCCCTGCGGACCTTCGATCCTCACCGGGTGGTCTATGTGGAAAGCGAGAGCCGCAAGCTGGGACTGTTGCAAGTGCCCCTCGCCTTGATTGAGAGCATCCGCCAGGCCCCGTGTCTGCATATCGACCTGGCATTGCCCGAGCGCATAGCGCTGCTGATGGAGGAGTACGACTTTTTCCTGCGCGATGTGGACGCCTTGTGCCAGCAGCTCGACCACCTGGTGCCCCTGAGAGGCCGGGCCAAAGTGGACGGCTGGAAACAGGCCGCGCGAGAGGGGCGCTTCGTCGACCTGGTTGAAGCCCTGCTCGTGCAGCATTACGACCCGAGCTATGAAGCCTCTTTGCGGCGCAACTTCCTGCGCCATGCCGAAGCGGCTCGCCTGGCCCCGGCATCGTCCTCCGCACAGGCCTATGCCGCCCTGGCTCGCGAGTTGATCGCCAACGAAGAGCGGCACTGACACCCGGCCGTCCGCAGGGACGGCCGCATGTCCTGGCTTACCCCATGTGCAAGCCGCCGTTGATGGAGAAGTCGGCGCCCGTGGCAAAGCCCGAATCCTCCGAGGCAATCCAGGCCACGATCGAAGCGATTTCTTCAGGGGTGCCCAGCCGCTTGACCGGGATGGTGGCGATGATCTTTTCGAGCACCTCGGGCTTGATCGCACGCACCATGTCGGTGCTGATATAGCCGGGGCTGACGGTGTTGACCGTCACCCCCTTGGACGCCAATTCCTGCGCCAGAGCCATCGTGAAGCCATGCATACCGGCCTTGGCGGCCGAATAGTTGGTCTGACCGGCTTGGCCCTTTTCGCCATTGACCGAGGAAATCTGGATGATCCGTCCCCAACCGCGCTCGACCATGTCGGGCACCACCTGTTTGGTGACGTTGAACATGCTGTTGAGGTTGGTGTCGATCACCGCATGCCAATCCTCCGGTGTCATTTTGAGGAACATGCGGTCGCGGGTGATGCCGGCATTGTTGACCAGCACATCGATGGGGCCATGTTCGGCCTTGGCTTTCGCGAAGGCCTGAACGGTCGAATCCCAGTCGGCCACGTTGCCAACCGATGCATAAAAGGTGTAGCCCAGTTCCTTTTGCTGGTCGAGCCACTTCTGGTAGTCGCGGCTGGGCCCGCAGCCGGCGATCACTTTGAACCCGCTTCTGGCCAAGCGCTGGCAAATCGCGGTGCCGATGCCACCCATGCCACCGGTGACGTATGCGACTTTCTGACTCATGTGATGCTCCTGATGAAGTTCATGCGGCCCGGATCCAGCGTCGACCGAAAGGCCTCGTCGGTCAACCCGTACTCTCCCTGTGCACCCGGGCCTGGGGGTTGGAAATCCTTCAGCGCTCGACGGTCAGTGCAACTCCCATGCCACCGCCGATGCACAGCGACGCCAGGCCCTTGCGGGCGCGGCGCCGCTGCATTTCGTACAGCAGTGTGACCAGGATGCGGCAACCCGAGGCCCCAATCGGATGCCCGATGGCGATGGCGCCTCCGTTGACATTGACCTTGCTCGTATCCCAGCCCATTTCTTTGTGCACGGCGCAGGCCTGCGCGGCAAAGGCTTCATTGATCTCGAGCAGATCCAGGTCGGCGGCTTTCCAGCCGGCACGCTCCAGCGCTTTGCGCGCTGCCGGCACCGGCCCCATGCCCATGTAGGCCGGGTCCAGACCCGCGCTGGCATAGGACGCGATGCGCGCCAGCGGCTTGAGCCCAAGCTGGTCGGCCTTCTTCGCGCTCATCACGACCACAGCCGCTGCTCCATCGTTGATCCCCGAGGCATTGCCAGCGGTCACGCTGCCGGCTTTGTCGAAGGCCGGACGCAGGCCGGCCAAGGCCTCGGCACTGGTCTTGCGGTTGATGAACTCGTCGGTATCGAAAACGATGGGGTCGCCCTTCTTCTGCGGAATGTTCACCGCGACGATCTCGTCACGAAACCGGCCGGCATCTTGGGCCGCAGCGGCTTTTTGCTGCGACGCCAAGGCCAAGGCATCCTGCTCCTCACGGCTGATGCCATACTTTTTGGCCACGTTCTCGGCGGTGATGCCCATGTGGTACTGGTTGTAGACGTCCCACAGACCGTCGGTGATCATCGAATCGATCATTTTCCAGTCGCCCATGCGCTGGCCCTCGCGCGAGCCCAGCAGCACGTGCGGGGCCTGGCTCATGTTTTCCTGCCCCCCGGCGACGACGATCTCGGCATCGCCATCGCGAATGGCTTGTGCGGCCAGCATCACGGCCTTCAAGCCCGATCCACACACTTTGTTGATGGTCATGGCCGGCACCGCGTGGGGCAGGCCCGCTTTGATGACGGCTTGACGGGCAGGGTTCTGGCCGCAACCGGCTTGTAGCACCTGCCCCATGATGACCTCACTGACCTGTTCGCCCGCGATGCCGGCACGGCGCAGTGCTTCGGCGATCACGACGGCGCCGAGCTCGGCCGCCGGGGTCCGGGCCAGGGTGCCGCCGAACTTGCCCACCGCGGTGCGGGCTGCGGAAACGATGACGATGTCGCTCATGATGTTCTCCTGCAGTAAATCCGAATCAAGCCCTGGCCTTCACATAGCGGCCAGGGGCGGGTTCGATGGGGGGGTACCGACGGTGACCGGGACGGCGTGGCGCCGGAATCTGCCGGCCGCCATGGCCAGCCAGCCAGCCAGCCCAGCTCGGCCACCAGCTTCCGGGATGTTCGGTCGCGCCGGCCAGCCAGGCCTGCGGGTCGGCCGGCAGCTTGGGCTGAGTCCAGAAGCTGCGCTTGTTCTTGAGCGGCGGGTTGATGACGCCGGCGATGTGTCCCGAGGCTCCCAACACGAACTGCTTCTTGCCTTTGAGCAACCGGGTCGATGCATAAGCGCTCTGCCAAGGCACGATATGGTCTTCCCGTGACGCGTAAATGAAAGCCGGCGCCTGGATGCGCCCGAAATCGACCGGCTCACCGCAGACCCGAACCTTGCCAGGCACCGTGAGGTTATTTTCCAAATAGGTATTGCGCAGATACCAACAATACATCGGGCCAGGCAGGTTGGTGCTGTCCGAATTCCAGTACAGCAAGTCGAACGGCGGTGGTGTCTCGCCCTTGAGGTAGTTGCCCACGACATAGTTCCATACCAAGTCGTTGGGCCGCAAGAAGGAAAACGTTGCCGCCAGTTCCTGGCCTTTGAGCAAGCCCGGACCGGTGGGGCTACGCTGGCCGATGGTCATCTCCCGCAGCTGCACCGACGCTTCATCGACGAAGATGTCCAGCACACCGGTGTCGCTGAAATCGAGGAACGAAGTCAGCAGCGTCACACTGTGAGCCGCTTGCTCGCCTCGTGCGGCCAGAACGGCCAGCGCCGTGGCCAAAATGGTGCCGCCGATGCAAAAACCTAAGGTGTTGACCTGCTCTTGCCCGCTCACCTCCTGGACCACCCGCAGGGCACGGATCACGCCTTGGTCGATGTAGTCGTCCCAGGTGAGGTGCGCGATGCTTTCGTCGGCATTGCGCCAGCTCATCACGAACACGCGATGGCCCTGCTCCACCGCGTAGCGAATGAACGAGTTGTCCGGCTGCAAATCGAGGATGTAGTACTTGTTGATACAAGGCGGCACGATCAGCAGCGGCCGCTCGTACACCTTGGTCGTCAGTGGTTTGTACTCGATGAGCTGGAAGATTTCGTTTTCGAAGATCACCGAACCCGCCGTGGTGGCCACGTTGCGCCCGACCTCGAAGACACTCTCGTCGGTTTGAGACAGGTGGCCCTGGCGAATGTCGGCCAGCAATTGGCGTAAACCCTGAGCGATGCTCTGGCCTCCGGTTTCCAGCGCGCGCCGCTGGGCTTCGGGATTGAAGGCCAGAAAGTTGCTCGGTGCGGTCGCGTCGATCCATTGCTGCACGGCAAACCGCAGACGCGCTCGGGTTTTCTCGTCGGCCTGGACGCTTTCGGCAAGGTTGAGCAAGGTTCGAGCATTGAGCAAATACACCGAGGCGAGGTACGCCGCCACGGGGTTCTCGGCCCATTCCTTGGCAGCAAAACGTCGGTCGTCGGGCTTGAGCGCACTGTGGCCCCCAGCACTGATGAACCCATTCCACAAGGCCGCGGCTTCTTTCAGGTACTCGGTCTGCAAGGCCGCCAGCCGTTCGGCCGGAATGTTGAGCCGAGCCAGTGCCGCCATGGCCTCGCCCACGTGCTCTCCAAGAGCCTGGGCCGGTTCATATGCACTGGAGGTGGTTCGCTTCATCTGTTCCTCGGAGGTCGATGCCGGCAGGGGCCCCGTGGCCAGCGCTGCACGACGGATTCACCAATGTCGTGTTTTTACACCGGCCGCCTTGCGAAATCGAACATTCCGAAGCGCGCATAATTGGTGTTTGTCCGTTTGCTTGACGCATGCCGAGGGCGACGCCCAAGGCCTTTGGCGCATCTGCTCCATGTACCTCGTGGCCATTGCTTGGCTGTACGTCGCTTTGATGATGGCTGTGGCCGAAGCGATCAGCACCCAGGGCTCGGTACTGGGTGCCGTCGTGACCTTCCTGTTTTATGGGCTGGGGCCGGTTTCGTTGGTGATGTACCTGTTGGGCACGCCTGCACGGCGGCGGGCGCAACGGGCGGCAATCGCCCGCGAGCAAGCAGCCGCAGCCTCAGGCGATCCAAACGAGCGCGGCCATGCGGCCCGTGATTCCGTCGCGGCGGAACGAGAAGAAGCGTGAAACGTCTTCGACCGTGCATGCGCCGCAGGCGCTGACCCGTGTCACGCCGCTGTGCCGCAGTCGGTCGCGCGCCAAGCCCACGAGATCGGCCAACCACTTGCCAGGCTGTGGGCCTGCCCGGAAATGGGTGGCCGCCGTGGCGTGCACGCGGCAGAAGGCTTCGCGCACCTCCTCCCCCACCTCGAAGCGCCTTGGCCCGATGCATGGCCCCAACCAGGCCACCAGCGAGCCCGGATCGCATCCGATGGTCTGACACAACGCAGCCACCGTGTTCTCGATCACGCCGCCGGCCAGCCCGCGCCAGCCGGCATGGGCGGCGCCCACGCCGAGGCCCCGGTCATGGGCCAGCAAGACCGGCAGACAATCGGCCACCAAAATCGCACACGCCAGGCCCGGTGTGGTGCTCACCGCCGCATCGGCTTGCGGGGGCGGATGACTGGCCATCGATGTGTGCAGATGCACCACGTGGGTGCCATGCACCTGCCGCAGATACACGGCGGTGACGCCCAAGGTCTGGGCCAGGTGCTGCCGATGCCTGGCCACGGTCAGGGCATCATCGCCCACGTGATCGCCCAAATTGAACCCGTCGAAAGGCGGCTGACTGAAGCCCCCCGCACGAGTGGTCATCACGGCGCGCACGCCAGGCGGGGCGGCCCATGTGGGCGTGAACCAGCTTTGCGTGTTCACGCCTGGGCGTCCGGACAGCGTGAGGGCTGCGCCGCAACGAAGGCTGGCAACTGCATGCAGTGCTCAAAGATGCGCATGACGGTGGGCACATGGTCGAGCCGGCAGTCGAAACGCTGCGCATTGAAGATCTGCGGCACCAGCACACAATCGGCCAGCGTGGGCTGGTCTCCATGGCAGCACCGCCCGGTGGCGGGCGAGCCGCTCAACAGGCGTTCCACGGCTTCCAGCCCAGTCTCGACCCAATGTCGGTACCAAGCGTTCTTGGCCTCTTCGGACACACCGAGCTCATGCACCAGATACCGCAGCACGCGTAAATTGTTCAACGGATGGATTTCGCATGCGATCGACTGCGCCAGGGCTCGCACGCGCGCACGTCCGGCCGCATCGGCAGGCAGCAGGGGCGGCTCGGGGTGGGTTTCATCCAAATATTCGATGATCGCCATCGACTGCGTCAGGGTCAGCCCCCCGTCTTGCAGCACCGGCACCAGCCGTTCGGCCGACACCTCGGTAAACGGCGCCGACAGCTGCTCGTTCTTGACGAGGTGAACCGGCACATAGTCATAGCGCAAGCCTTTGAGTTCGAGTGCGATTCGCACACGAAACGAGGCCGAGGACCGAAAGTAGTTGTACAGCTTCATGACCGTTGGCGTCGCTGGCTTCAGTCGATGATGCGCACTTGGAGTTCGGGCAGCCCTTCGATGCGCCCGACGAGCAGGTCGCCGGGGACGACGGCCCCAACGCCTTCTGGCGTGCCGGTGTAGATCAGATCGCCGGGGGCCAGGGTCCAGGCGCTGGACAGGTGCTCGATGACTTCAGCGACGCTCCAGATGAGTTTGCTGGTACGACTGGACTGGCGCACCTGGCCGTTGACACTGAGCTCGATGGCCGCATCCAGCACCCCGGGCGCTTGGGCCGCCGGCACGATGGGCCCGATAGGCGCAGACTCCTCGAAGCCCTTACCAATGCACCAGGGGCGCCCCTGCTTTTTCATCTCATTTTGGAGATCGCGCCGCGTCATATCCAGGCCGGCGGCATAGCCCCACACGTGCGACAAGGCTTGAGCCGCGGGAATGTCTCGCCCGCCCTTGCCGATGGCCACGACCAGTTCCATCTCGTGGTGCAAGTTACGGGTCAGGCCGGGGTAATGCATCTGACCGACCTCGCCGGCACGCACTGGCAGGACCGCATCGGCAGGCTTGAGGAAGAAAAACGGCGCTTCGCGTCCCGTGTGGCCCATCTCGATGGCGTGCTCGACATAGTTGCGACCGACGCAGTAGATGCGGTGCACCGGGAACGTGTCGGCCGATCCGGCCACGGGAACTCGCACGACAGCAGGGGGAGCAAAGACGTCACTCAAGGGAAACTCCGCAGGACTGGATGCCTGGATGCTACACCGGCGCGCGCCGTTGCGGACACGGGCTCACGCTACACTGCCCCCCATGCTCCATGCCCGCCAGATCAAGCACTGCAGAGCCTGCGGCACCGCGGTCCAGTACCTGGTCCCGGCCGATGACAATCGTGAGCGGGCCGTCTGTCCGGCCTGCGGAACCGTTCATTACGTCAACCCGCTCAACGTGGTGGGCACGATTCCGGTTTGGGGTGATCAGGTGTTGCTGTGCCGGCGCAACATCGAGCCGCGCTACGGGCTGTGGACTTTGCCCGCCGGCTTCATGGAGCTGGGCGAGACGACCGAGCAAGGGGCCTTGAGGGAAACCGAGGAGGAGGCCGGTGCTCGCGTCGAGCTCGAAGGATTGTTTGCACTGCTCAATGTGGTGCGGGTTGGACAGGTGCACTTGTTCTACCGCGCCCGACTCTTGGACACGGCCTTTCGCCCCGGGCCGGAGACGATCGAAGCCCGCCTGTTTTCACCGGACGAGATTCCCTGGGATGAGTTGGCGTTTCGTACCGTACGCGAGACCCTGCTGCGCTACTTCGAAGACCGCCAGCGGGGTGAGTTTCGTGTGCACTGTGCCGATATCACCTAAAGTTCGCACCATCGATTCTGCGCATGACCGCCTTGCCCGATGCCACCTCTGCAGCCCCGCCGCCAGGCCCGCCCGCCGTGGCCGAGCCGACGCCCCGCCAGCGTGAAGACCTGGTGCATGCCGATCCGCTGCTCGATTGCCTGATCGAGGTTTGTCGGCTGCATGGCCAGTCGGCCACTCGGGCCAGCTTGTCGGCAGGCTTACCCCTGGTTGGCGGTCGTCTGACCTTGTCCCTGGCCGAACGTGCGGCCGCGCGCGCGGGCATGGCCTGCAAGCTGCAGCGCTGCGCGTTGGAAGACATCGAATCCGCCGTGCTGCCGGCCATCCTTTTGCTCCGGGGGAACAAAGCCTGCGTGCTGCTGGGCTGGGACGAAGGCGCAGAACGGGCCCAGGTGCTGTTGCCCGAATCGGGCCAAGGCGCCGTCAGTTTCACACGCGCCGAGCTGGCCGAGCGGTACACCGGCCTGACACTGTTCGTGCGTCCACATTTCCGGTTCGACGAGCGCACTCCGCCGGTGCGCCAAGAGCCAACGCGACATTGGTTTTGGTCCGCCGTCTTCGAGCAACGATTCGTTTATCGAGACGTGCTGTGGGCTGCGTTGTTGATCAACGTCTTCGCCCTGGTATTTCCGCTGTTCGCGATGAATGTGTACGACCGTGTGGTTCCCAACCACGCGATCGAAACATTGTGGGCCTTGGCCATCGGTGTGGCATTGGTGATCGGGGCCGACCTGCTGATGCGCACCCTCAGGGGACGCTTCATCGACGAAGCCAGCGCACGCATCGACGTGCGGATCTCCGCGGCGCTGATGGAACAGGTGCTGGGCTTGCGCATGGAGCATCGTCCTGAGTCGGTGGGGTCGCTGGCGGCCAACTTGCGCAGCTTCGAGCAAGTGCGAGACTTCATCGCCTCATCCACCGTCACTGCGCTGATCGACCTGCCCTTTGCACTGTTGTTCTTGGCGCTCATCGCCTGGATCTCACCTTGGCTGCTCCTGCCGGTGCTGCTGGCTTTCGGCGGCGTATTGCTGTTGGGTCTTGTGTTGCAAGGACGATTGCATGCCTTGGCCGAGCAAACCTATCGCGCCAGCGCCATGCGCAATGCCACGCTGGTGGAAAGCCTCACCGGGCTCGAGACGATCAAGACGCAAGCTGCCGAGAGCGTGATCCAAAGCCGTTGGGAGCGTGCCAATCAATATCTGGCCGGGCTGAATTTGCGCATGCGGCGCTTGTCGGCCAGCGCCTTGCATGGCACGGCCAGCGTGCAGCAGTTCGTCACGGTGGTGATCATCGTGGCAGGCGTGTATCTGATCGGCGAGCGGGAACTGACCATGGGGGGGCTGATTGCCTGCACGATGCTGGCGTCTCGGGCGCTGGCTCCTGCAGGCCAGATCGTTGGGCTGCTCATGCAATATCAAGGGGCACGCACCGCGCTGGAGTCGCTCAACCAAATCATGTCGCAGCCGGTGGAGCGTCCGGCCGGCGCGCATTACGTGCAACGCAAAGAGTTCACCGGCGAGATCGAATTTCGTGATGTGCGCTTTGCCTACCCTCACCGGCAAGACCAGGCCTTGGACGGCGTGAGTTTCAAGATCGCCGCAGGCGACCGTGTGGCACTGATCGGCCGCGTCGGCTCGGGCAAATCGACGATCCAAAAGCTCATCCTCGGGCTGTACCGCCCCGACCAAGGTGCCGTCTTGCTCGACGGCATCGATGTGCGACAGCTCGATCCGGCCGACATCCGCCGCAACGTGGCCTATGTCTCGCAAGACGTGACGCTGTTTTATGGCTCGCTGCGCGACAACATCACCCTGGGGATGCCGTATGCGGATGACTCCGCTTTGCTGGCCGCTGCCGAGGTCGCTGGCCTGATGGAATTCGTCAATCGTCACCCGCTGGGCTTCGACATGATGGTCGGCGAGCGCGGCGAATCGCTCTCTGGTGGGCAGCGCCAGGCCGTCGGCATCGCCCGCGCCGTGCTGCACAACGCCCCGGTACTCTTGCTCGATGAGCCCACCAGCGCGATGGATTTCTCCAGTGAAGCGCATGTGAACACCAAGATCAGCCGCTTCGCCCAAGGCAAGACGGTGGTGCTGGTCACGCATCGCACGTCTTTGCTGTCACTGGTCAACCGGGTGATCGTGGTGGACGCAGGCAAAGTGGTGGCCGACGGCCCGCGCGATCGCATCCTTGAAGCACTGTCGGCCGGCAAGATTGCGAGGGCCGCATGATTCGGGATTGGTGGAATCGATGGCGCCAACTGGCACAGGACCCCTCCCCCGCGGAGGTCCAGCGCTCATTCCATGGCTTCGAGCTGGAAGCCGAGGAATTGATGAGCCAGCGATCCACACACCGGGCTCAACGCATCGTCCGAATCGCGGTCATCGTCACCGCTGCGCTGCTGGTGTGGGCGGCCTTGGCCCGCGTGGATGAAATCACACGAGCCGAAGGACGTGTGATTCCGTCGCGACAGCTCCAAGTGGTGCAATCGCTCGACGGCGGCGTGGTGGCCGAAATCCTCGTGCGTGAGGGTGAAGTGGTCGAGCCCGGGCAGTTGTTGCTCCGCATCGACGAAACCCGAGCCGCTTCCGGCGTCAACGAAAGCCGCATTCAAGCCTTCGCCCTGCGCGCCCGGGAGGCCCGGCTGCGTGCCATTGCCGAAGGTGGCGCCTTCAAGCCCCCGGCTGTGACGGATCACGACCCCGAAGAAACCCGTATCGTCGAGGAAGAGCGGCGCTTGCTTGAAGCTCGTCAGGCCGAATTGGCCAATCTGTTGTCGATCAATCAGCAACAGTTGTTGCAGCGCCAGCAAGAGCTGGCTGAAATCCGCGCACGCCGTCAATCGGCACAACAAGCCCTGGAACTGGCTCAGCAAGAGCTGAACAAAACCCGTCCCTTGCTGGCCTCTGGCGCCGTCTCCGAAGTGGATGTGCTGCGGCTCGAACGCGAAGTCGCCCGCCTGCGCGGTGAAACCGAGCAAACCACGGCCCAGATCGCCAGAGTGCAAGCGGCCATCGTCGAGGCGCAACGCAAAATCCAGGAGACGGAAATCTCCTTCCGCAACGACGCCCGCAAAGAATTGTCCGAAGTCTTGGCCAAATTGGCCGCGCTGAACGAAAGCAGTGTGGCGCTGGCTGACCGGGTGGACAAAACCGCCGTGCGCTCTCCAGTACGAGGCACCGTGCAACGCTTGCTGGCCAATACGGTGGGCGGCGTCATCCAACCCGGCCGCGATGTCGTCGAAATCGTGCCTTTGGACGATGCACTGCTGCTGGAGGCCCGCGTCATGCCCCGAGACATCGCCTTCATCCGCCCGGGCCAAGAAGCCATGGTCAAGTTCACGGCCTACGACTTCGCCATATACGGCGGCTTGAGTGCGAAAGTCGAAAACATCAGTCCCGACACCGTCGTCGATGAACGCGGCAATGCGTACTATGTCGTGCGAGTACGCACCGACCGCCCCTCCTTGGGGGAACACTTGCCGATCATTCCCGGCATGACCGCCGAAGTCGACATCCTGACCGGCAACAAGACTGTGCTGAGCTATCTGCTCAAGCCGATACTGCGAGCCAAATCCGTGGCACTGACCGAACGCTGAGTGCCCCACGCTCCCAAAACGCCCCGATCGAAGGCTCAATCGTGATCTCAGTCACGAAAGAGCGGCGTTTTTCGATCGATTTGCATTTCGCAGCGCCCGCAGGCGCCTGGCATCGGCGGCCCCCAGCCCGAATGGGTGCAATCGACGAAAAAACTGCCTTCAGTTGTGAAGCAATTCACACCACGCCCCCCAAAAAGAAGGGGGCCCGAGCCGCGGCAGATCTTTATCCTGACGCCATAAAACCGTCACTAAATGCAACAAGCTTCGACCCAGGTCAACGCCATGTCTCAAGCCGCCTCCGCTGTCATCGGAACCGTCTCCGCCCTCTCAGGCATCGTTTACGCTCGCGATCCATCGGGACGGATGCGTCGTTTGCAACTGGGTGACGTCGTCCATGCTGACGAAATCCTGGTATTGGCCGAAGGCGCCCGCATCGAGCTTGAAGATCCGGCAGGGGCCACGTTCGTACCGCGCCATGTCGAAGTCCTCGACGCAAATGCCCTGCCCGCTGGACTTCCCGCCGAGGGTGCATCTCGCAATGGCGAACGTGCCACGGCCGAGATCGACCGCGTGATCGAATCGTTGGAATCTGGGGTCGCCAACGAACAAGATGCGCCGGCAGCCGGCTTGACCGCCGATGCAGGCGGCAACAGTGGCTTGCCACCGGGGCTGCGCGTCGAACGTATCACCGAAACCATCGGCAGCCGGTCGTTCGAGCTCCCCACGAACACCGACGCCGCCGCCACCACCGAATTGGGCCAAACCGCATCGTCCGCAGATCGAGCTCCCGGTACGCTCGACGCCACGGCTCCCACCCTCACGATCTCCGCAGCGGACGTCTTGCTGGCCCCCGGCGACTCCACCACCCTCACTTTCAGCTTCAGCGAGCCGGTCTCTGGCTTCGATGCCTCGGACATCACGGTGACCGGAGGCATCGTCTCAGGACTCACGCAGATCGGCCCCAACACCTGGACCGCCACCTTCACGCAGTCCGGCTCGGACAGGCCCAGCATCGCCGTGACCGCGGGCAGCTACACCGACCTGGCCGGGAACCCGGGCAGCAGCGCCTCTGTCACCCTGGCGGCCGACATCGAGCCGCCCGTGATAGATCTCGATGCCTCACAACCCGGCACCGGGTATGCGGCCACGTTCACAGAAAACGGTTCACCGGTATCCATTGGCGACATCGACCTGAGGATCGACGACCCGGATTCCCCCAGCCTCACCGGCGCAAGCGTCACCTTGACCAATCCGCAACCCAATGACGTGTTGAGTTTCGGATCACTTCCCGCCGGCATCAGCGCGTCAGTCTCAGGCCACACGATCACCTTCAGCGGCGTTGCATCGCTGGCTGACTACGAAGCCGCCATCCGCGCCGTGACCTTTTCGAACGCCAGTGATGCGCCCGCCACGGTGGATCGGACCGTCACCGTCACTGTGACCGACCGCAATGGCAACACCTCGGCGCCTGCCACAGCCGTCATCCAAGTCCAGGCC